>JBJKQJ010000080.1:0-7628 GCA_046705445.1 Thermoplasmataceae archaeon | reverse complement strand
CTTTAACCGGCCTCAACCTGCCAGCCAGTTCAACCATAAGATCGTCTCCGGATATTATGCCGAAAGTCCTGTTTTCCATATCAGGATACACATCTCCGAATGTGACCGGGTAGAAGCCAATTGACGTGTAAAAATTCACTGAGTCTGATATTGCCCTGAGATCTCCGTTGAATACTGCAGGGGGTACCCCGAAAGCCTTCAGCCCAGCGTCTATCATGGAAGAGACTATCTTCTGGTTCAGGTCTACCATGTCCCTGTGAACCAGGGCGTATCCCTGCTCGGTTTCACTGCTTATTGGACCGGGGAGACCATATTCTCGAGCCTTGATGTGCCCAAATGAGCCCCCGCCGTGCACTACAGCGAATTGTTCCCCTGTCCTGATCAGTTCCATGATTATTCTGTCAACCGCCTTTTTTCTGTAAAAGCCGTAACGGCCCTTTACGGTTACTACACTGCCGCCCAGTTTGACAAGGAACATTATATTGCAGAATCAACCCTCTTTATAAATACTGTACTAGCAGGAGCCATCAAATTTTATAAGATCAGATTCCATCCCTAAAAACTCAGTTTTTCCTGAGCAATTTCAGGGCCGGTAGATCAGCGGTAGATCGCCTGCGTTGCAAGCAGGAGGCCTCGGGTTCAAATCCCGACCGGTCCATCCTTCAGGATTTTTATTTGGTTCGGTTTTTCAATATATTCAGATCAATAGCTTCCCTGATGAACTCTGTCAGGCCTGAATCATTAATGGAATCACCCTGATGGTAATCTATGGACCGAACTGTCCTACTGTCGAGGCGCGCATTGAAGATATTCCAAGGATCCTTTATTTGAGCCCCTTTAGGGAAAGTCAACCTGACAGAATTTTTTAGGGTGTCTGCCACACAGATTATTCCTTCCCTGGACCAGACTGGCACTCCTTCAGGTTTGGATGGCTTTTTCCACTTCACTTCTTCTATAATTGATGCGTCAGCTTTCGTGATTACTGATCGCAGGTGAGCCAATGTCTTTCCCCGCCAGTCATCAGTTAGGCTTATAATGGCGTCTATTTCCTCGGATGGGGTAATTATGTCCGGGGGATCGCCATGACTAGAACGTCTTTTTTCCATTCTGTCCCCTCTTATACCCAACACGGAAATATTATAAAGCAACTCCGCAAGTTTATTCCCTACGAGATTGCACTAACAGTTCCCAACCTTTGAACACCGCATAGTTCTTACCTGGTTCATTGCTCATGCCTGAAAACAATTTGAAGTGGAACTCAATTATTAGTGAACCTGTTTAAATAAACGCTTGCAAAGTGGGATACTGCATGTATGTTGAAGTTGCTGCATCTGCTATTGCAATATTCATCCTGAGTTTCATTCTATCATCCTTCATCTCAATCTCTTATGCACGTATGAGGACCTCCAGTATGCTGTTCTGGTCTCTGGGGATGTGGCTCTTTGCCATTTGTGTCCTTCTGGAAATGCTTTTTGCATTTGGGATTTACAGCCAGTTTCTCATAAAGCTTTACTTTCTCCTCGTAGCCGTGCTTGTTGAAACCCTGGCCATGGGTTCAGTTGCTTTGCTCCGAAGAAAGGCCTTGAATTATATCTATGCCGCTTACTCCATTGCAATTACGGCATTTCTGCTTTATGCTCTGGTATCAAGAGGATCGCTTGGGAATCTCATAGTAAGTGGTGTTGTAACGGGTGCTTTGCCTGTGAACGTGACCATAGGTTCCGTTCTCATAACATCGGTAGGTGCAACACTGTTGATCATAATTGCCCTCTTCTCTTTCCTGAAAACCCTTAATTTAAAGCTGGTGAGCATAATACTCGGAGTGCTGGTTCTTAGTGCCGGCGGAGCACTATACATTGCATCCTTCCCTTCTTTCCTCTATATTTCAGAGTTCATGGGAATTCTGCTGATGTGGCTGGGTTTTGTTAATTTAAGAGGCATCCTGCCTCGAAGGATTCCCGCAGAGAAAAATAGTGTTGATTGAGGATGTTCGAGTGTTCTTCATCATGAAACATGTTTGAATTGTTTCATCTGGTTGCATTTCTGATTAGTGTCTTTATCCTCTCTTCCACTTCAGGAGTAAGTTCCTGCAATGCGAAGGAAGTAGGCCACATGCTTCCCTCGTCAAGGCTGGCCTTGTCTGTGAAACCAAGGGTTGCATACCTAGCCTTGAATTTGGATGCGTTCTGGAAAAAGCATATCAACTTACCATCAAGCGAATAAGCTGGCATTCCATACCAGGTCTTAGGTGCCAGATCTGGGAAGGAAGTGGTGATCATATTGTGGAGGCGCTTTGCCATGGATTGGTCTGGTTCAGGCATCTGGGCAATTTTTTCAAGTACATCTTTTTCGCCGTCAACTTTTCCTTTAGCGGATTTCAACTCGGCTGCCCGATCCCTCATTGCAGCTTTTTCTTCCTCTGTGAAGCTTTCCTCTGACTTCTTCTTCGTGTTTTGCCCTGCCATGATTCTTTCTCCTGGCTTACATGCCCACCTATCCTTAAAATACATTGGCTCGGGGTGCATCTGAAGTGTTAATCTTCAATGCAAATCAGTTCGCTTTCTAATTCCAGAAACTGTTACATTCGAGGTCTCCATTAACTGTATTCTCCCATAAATTCAATCTTTCCATTCATTACTCTGAACGCAGCACGTTGCCTCTTCCTATAGACGAAAAAATCCAGTCTGTCAGGATCTCGAATTTATTCTTCAGGGTACTCACTTTGACCAGGTGGACGAACCTCCAGATGAACCACGCAGCGAAACCGGACAGTATTATGCCATTGGAAAACTGGCACAGGCCGACGAATTTACCAAGAGAGAGCATAACTCCTGGGTCCCTGTACTTAAACGGGAAAGCGTCTCCCTCGGAGTTTAGTGTCCTTGCAAGTGCCTGTCCAAGATATTTTCCTTCCTGAACCGCTGAAGCTGCAGTCTGAGGTGGAATGTTTCCGTCATGCCCGGGTACTGGTGATGCACCGTCTCCTATTACGTAAATATTTGAGTAATTTGGAATCCTCAGATATGAGTCCACTACTACCCGCCCCCTCTTTTTCAATATTTTGTCTCCACCAATGTTGGAAACAAGGTGATTTGACTTGACGCCAGCAGTCCAGAAAACGTTTCTTGATTCTATCTTCTTGCCACCTCCCAGAGTCAGCTCTGTACCGGTAACCTTCTCCACCTTTGCCCCTGTCATTACCTCAATACCAAGTTTTTCCAGAGCGTTAAGCAGTTTCCTGGAAAACTTCGCTGAAATGTTAATCATGAGGCTATCCTGGGCCTCAAGCAGTACCACTCTTGGGGTTGCATTTAGATCCCCGTAGTCTTCAATGAGTTTGTTGGCATATTCTCCTATGGCTCCTGCAAGTTCCACTCCTGAAGCTCCCCCGCCAATCACTACAAAAGTAAGATACGGGTCAGGTTTTGCTCCCTTTTGTATTCTGATAGAGGCGTCCCTGAAAGAGTCCAGTATCCTGTTTCTTATCTGTTCACCATCCTTTAGGGACTTGAGTGGGATGGCGTACCTACTGACACCTTCAATGCCGAAATCGTTGCTTTCCGTTCCCAGAGCAATTACAAGCTTGTCGTAGGAAAAGCTTCCATCAGCAGTCGAGACCTCATTGATATCAGGATCAATCTCCTTTACCTCAGTTTCCAAAAATCTGACACCTCTCTGCCTCATATTGCAGCATACAGGTGTGGAAATGTGGTGTTCATATACCTGGCCAGTTGCCACCTGATACAGCAGGGGAGTGAATAGAAGGTAATTCCTGGAATTTATTGCCGTGATGTCAACCACATCCCTTTTCTTTTTTTTCAGAGACTTTGATAGCCCCTCTATGAAAGATGAACCTGCAAATCCAGTGCCCAGGACTACTACCCTTTCTTTGTGATTCAAGCTCGGATTTTTCTCTGGGAATTTTGAACTCCCGTATAATCGCCCGTTTACATCTTCCTGTTTTATCACAATTGTTTCTGTTATATTGGGACTCTCGCGTGTATTGCCAGTTAATTCAGGAAATGAAGTTGTTTTCTCCACCCTTACATCAGACACTGTTTCGGCTGCACTGGGGGAATTCTCATTTGATTTTTCCATCTCTATCTACCTGATTAAAAGAGTGTTGCGTAGCTGAAATTCTTAATC
Organism: Thermoplasmataceae archaeon; assembly: GCA_046705445.1. GTDB lineage: Archaea > Thermoplasmatota > Thermoplasmata > Thermoplasmatales > Thermoplasmataceae > JAJZOM01. The sequence continues at coordinate 3,482 of JBJKQJ010000080.1, read as the reverse complement.
CCGAAAAGTTTTGGGATATTTCTGGGTGCCCCTATGGATTGCCGATTATTTCTATTGGCCCTTTCTTGCTTCAACGTCCATTTTATTGCAGTTTACAAACATTGAGAATCGAGTGCGCCATAGGATTGGAACGATATATTACTCGATAAAAAATATGGGATTCAACTAGAAGCTGCTTGCTTGAATCCAAATTTAAAGTTGAAAAAAATTATAAGATGTCCTGTGCCGTCAGTATTTGATCTTGTCTCCCAGGAGCTCCAGTTCGTATTCCACAAGATCACCTGAAGCAAATGCAGCCGGGTAAAGGAACCCCTCTTCCAGCTCAACGTGGTGTAATAGCTGGTTCGCCAGCTCTGAAGCCAACTTGTCTGGATTGTTTTCAAGGTCCTTCTGTGCCAGCCTGATTAGTTTTGCCATTTCCTCGTGTTCCTGTATCATTTCCGGGTAACTCTTTTCAAATTCTGCCATTGCACTCTTCAGGCATTCTCTTTCCTTGTCCATGCGCTCTCCAAGCCTTTCCTGAAGATAAGTGAGTAATGGAACTATGGTTTCATTCTCCCTGTTGAGGTGGGTACGGAATATACGAAGTACCTCCGAGAATAGTCTTCCAACCTCTGTCTTTTTGCGGGCTACCTCGCCGAGCATTTCCACGAGCTCTTCGTGTTCTTCATCCAATATTTCCTTTGTAATTGCCATGAATAGATGAGCCGTTGACGGTTAATCTCAATATTCCCGAAACTTTATGGGATCGCACGTAAGACTCTGAAAATAGCGGGCTCCAGGAAGCGTACATATACCAGTTTCGCAGGGGATGTGCCCTGATATGCTCTGGCTACGATTCAACCTGCTAGTACAACTATCACGACCTAAATTTTAAGGGATGATTCTTATGCAAACATGGGGATGGATCCCTTACGCCTGGAATAGATTCCATAAAAAAGAAAAGATACGGTACCAATTCTCCGAAACCGCCCTCCATAGTTTATGTTGGAATTCTCTGCTCTGTAATATCCCTGTTTACCGGCATCCTGATTGGTTTGTCTGCACTTGCGCTTAACAACGGTTTCCAGGCAAATTATTCACTAGCTTCAGGAATCCTGTTCCACCCGGATCTCATGATATTCGGAGTCATTGGGGGTTTGCTCATAACCGAGAAACTGGAGCTTATGGAAAAGTTTCCCATTGTTGGTGGAATTCCAATTTCACGGCCAACCGTTATATTTCTGTTTACCGGTGTTTTTACCTCGTCGCTTGGCATTCTTGCAGGAAATTCCATTTTGAGGTATGCGGGCCTCTTACTTGTTATTGGGGGGTCCATTCTCTTCCTGTTGTACATGACCAGCAGGAGAAACCCCGGCGACCTTTGGATAAAAATGATCTTCGGAGCTGCAATAGCTTCCATGGCGCTTGCAGCAGTGGGCAACCTTACCTTCTTCATATTCGATAATGTTGAAGCAACCTACCTTGCACTGCTGTTTCCCATAATATATATCCTTGCTGAGAGGATGGAACTGGGATTTGTGCGTGGAATGAAAAAAAGGATCCTGGCTATGCAGACCTTCATTGCATGGTCTGCGGTCATCCTCGCTTTCACAGCCGTCACTGTTCCGACCAATTTTTCCAAACAGGCAGCAATGTATATTTCAATAGGTCTGGTAATTTCCCTGATCCTGATCTCAATGTATTTTGATCCAGCCTTCAGGAAGTTGAGGAGGAGGGGAAAATTCCAGCGATTCATGCGGTCGGGAGTGATAACATCCTTTTTCTGGTTGATGCTTGGGCTTGCGCTTTTTGTGCTTCAGATGGCAACTGGCCATGGCTATCTTGATGCCGCGACCCATGCAATTGCTCTGGGATTTATTGGCACTTTCATTGTGGCCCACAGTCCCATAATATTCCCGCTCACCCTGAAAAAGAAGGCAAACCAGGAAAACGTGACGTTCATACCCCTGATAGTGTTAACGATGGCCAATGTAGCGAGAGTTTTCGGAGATCTGGGTACACATTATTCCTCGTATGGATTCGCCATTTCCTATATTTCTGGATACCTTATATTAATAGCAATTATTGCTTTTATATACAATCTGAAGAGGATCATGGCCTCCCCCAAATCTTTCAGCAGGCCTAAGGAATTAGATCCTGTACCGGACAGACCACAACACTGAATTTCTGATTCCGCCGCAGATCCCCTAAAAATACAGGGATTCTGTTATTGCCGTACAAATAGATCTGACGGCATGGAAATTAAACAGGACAGCCATGTTGATATTGACGTCAGGACAATCCTGCCTTCAGAAAGGCATCAAAGGGTATTCGACCAGTTTCTCGACCTCAAGGATGGCCAGGAACTTCATGTTATTGTGGACCATGATCCGAAACACTTGCTGGAACACATGAAACACCAGGGCCTACCGGTTGATGCTGATGCGTATAGAACAGTACTAAAGGATGATGGTACTTTTGTTGGGATTTTCAGGAAGCTGGAAAAAAATGGAAATAGCAGTGGCGTGAAGATCACAAGCATAGGGGAGGCTCGAAACTACCTGCCTAACAGGTTCAACCCTGTGTCCCTGTACTCAGGAGAAAACTACAAGATAATAGCCACCTACATTAAGGCTGGACAGTTCATCCCGGTTCATGCCCCTTCAACAGATCTGGTTTTTGCAGTTTTTAAGGGAACGGGAACAATGTTCGCCGGCAACGGCGAGGTGGATCTGTTTCCCGGCAGAGTGGTCATTGTTCCTGGAGGGCAAAAGCGTGGAGTCAGGGCAGTCACAGACATAGAAGCGCTGCACATAGTTTCCCCCATACCCGGTGAAGTTGACCACTTGGAAGTCATGGAAAAACTTCAAGCAAACCGGTACCTTTGAACAGTTGGATTCGTGTGAGGTGAAATTAAGATGAAAAAAGGCACTGAAAGAAGAAGAACAGTTGGCGTGGATGTTTCCCTGGTGTTGCGGTTCATCGCTACCAGTTTCATTTACCTGCTTGCCGGGCTCCTGATTTTCGCCATGAACCTCTTGGGTCTGCTCAACCTTGATCGCGATGCCATATTTGTTCTATGGCTCTTTGGCTGTGTTGTCATGATCATTTTCGGACTGTCATATATGTTCTCTTCTGGCCTTGCCAGGAACAGTGCAATGATAAACAGCACCGTGCCCGCGGAGTACCTGCTTCTCAATGCAGGGGTCATAGCGTTCTTTGTGGGATTTTCAGGAGCTCTGTCCTCTGCCATCGGGAAGCCGATTGCAGTTGCGGGACTCGCAGCAATAATGATTTCGGTACTGGTGCATCTGGTAAACATAGTACTGATCATGGTTTCCAAGAGAACTCAGAACGCCCATAAACAGGGATTTGGAGACGAGTACTGACTTGCCACTCCAATATATCAGAGGAATCTATTCCTCTTTCTTTTTGAAATAGGATGAAATTATGTTTTTTTCTGCGCGCCTCAGGATTTCAGCAAGAGTCACATATGATAC
>JBJKQJ010000079.1:0-5123 GCA_046705445.1 Thermoplasmataceae archaeon | reverse complement strand
GAATCAAAGCGGGACTGAACGTGGATGATTTTGCCCCAAGGCTGTCATTCTTCTTCAATTCATCAATCAACTTCTTTGAGGAGATAGCAAAGCTCAGGGCAGCAAGAAGAATCTGGGCCACGGTCATGAAAGAGAAATACGGGGCAACAAAGGAGAGGACGCAGTTGCTGAGGTTCCACACACAGACCTCAGGATACAGCCTGACCTGGCAGCAGCCTCTAAACAATATAATCAGGACAACCATTGAGGCCATGGCTGCAGTTCTCGGCGGTACCCAGAGCCTGCATACAAATTCATATGATGAGGCCTGGGCTCTACCTTCAGAGGAAGCAGTAAAGATTGCGCTTAGAACGCAGCAGATTATTGCTGAGGAAACCGGAATGGCGGATACTGCTGACCCCCTTGGAGGGTCATATTACGTGGAATGGCTTACCAATAAGCTGGAGGAGGAAGCTTACAGGTATTTCGACCAGATTGAGAAGTTGGGAGGCATCCTTGAGGCCGTGAAGCTCGGCTACCTCCAGAAGGAAATAGCTGCCACCTCTTACAGAAGGCAGATAAGGCTTGAGGAAGGAAAGGAAGTCATGGTGGGGGTCAATAAACACGAGGAAAAGGGGGAACATCCCATCAATATTCTAAGAATAAGCAAAAAAGCCCAGAAGCTACAGCTGGACAGACTTCAGGAAGTTAAGAGAACAAGAGACGAGAATAAGGTGAGAGGAGCGCTCAATGAACTTGAAGCAGCAATGCTGGATGAAGATGTGAACACCATGCCTTTCATTCTGAAGGCTGTGGAAGCTTACGCTACAATAGAGGAAATTTCAAACGTAGGGAGGAGAGTATTTGGAACCTGGAAAGAACCAGTCATTGTTTAATGGCAAACCGATCAAGATATTGCTTGCAAAACCCGGAATAGATGGACACGATAGAGGAATCCTCGTACTTGCCAAGGCTTTCAGGGACGCAGGCATGGAAGTAATTTATGTTGGCCTTCTGCCCACCCCGGAGGAAGTGGTGGATACGGCTGTCAATGAGGATGTGGATGTTGTGGCGTTGTCTCTCCTGAACGGTGCTCACATGACCGTATTCAAGAAAGTGGCGGACCTGATGAAAAACAGGGGCATCAATGATATAGCAATTGTGGGTGGAGGAACCATACCTGACAATGACAAGCCCAAGCTGGAAAAACTTGGCATTTCGGGTAATTACGGCCCAGGAACTCCAATAAACACTATCATAGAACACATCAACCAGAGGGCCATGGAAGTCAGGAAACTGAAAGAAACGGAAGCAGAGTGATTCTTCTGAAACTTCAGGATATCATAAATGGAGTCATTGGAGGTGACAGAAGGGCGGTATCCAGAGCCATCTCAATTGTTGAAAATGAGCAGAACTCCAATAACGCAAAGAAAATAGTAAAGGAGATTTTTTCCAACACAGGCAGGGCCCACATTGTCGGCATAACAGGCCCCCCTGGCATAGGAAAGAGCACCCTTATCGGGAGCCTCTCTGCACTGCTCAGTGAGCAGGGGAGAAAAGTTTCAGTCGTGGCCATTGATGCTTCAAGCCCTTATACCGGCGGCTCACTCCTCGGAAACAGGATACGGATGCAGGAGACCCTTACAAAATACGGGGTCTTCATGAGAAGCCTTGCCAACAGAGGCCTGAAGGGAGGGCTCTCCCGTTCGGTGTGGGATACGGTGAAAATACTTGACGCCTCGGGTTCAGACGTAATTATAGTTGAAACGGTTGGCGCAGGGCAGGCCGATCTTGATGTTGCAAATTTGGCAGATACGGTTGTCATGGTTCTGGGTCCTGGACTTGGGGACGAAATCCAGGCCATAAAGGCCGGGATAATGGAGATAGGCCAGGTATTTGTTGTAAACAAGATGGACCTGGCCGGTGCATTCATTGCAATGAAAGACCTGGAGGAGACCCTTGCAATGTCCATGCATGGAGAATGGAAACCTCCTGTTGTGGGCGTCAATTCCCTGACCAGGGAGGGATATGACGATTTCATCAGCGAAGTGGACCGCCATGGCACCTTCGTGAAGGAGAATGATAACATCAGGATGAGGAAATACCGAACTGAACTGGAACTGACCATTAACGATGAACTTAAAAACAGGTTCCAGGGCGAGATAAACCGGTTCCTTAATGACAGGGAAAAACTACAGGCGTTGTTTGACCAGAAAGTAGACCCATATTCTGCTGCAGAAAATCTAATCAGCAGAATTGCGTAATTTTTTGCTTGCGCGGTAAGTTAATGTTTAAATAATGAAGTCTCATTTTTACTTGATCAACATGTACAATCCACTTAAGTACTTCACAAGCGAAGTAGCCAAGAATCTTGGCGATAAAGCCAAGGAAATAATGACTTTCCTGTATCCGCCTGTAACAATGTATGAGGAAGCAGGGGAGATTGTAGTTGAAGCCGATCTTCCTGGATTCAACAAGAAGGACGTGACCGTAAGACTTGAGAGGAACGCCCTGACCATCTCTGCAGAGAGGAAGCTGGACACAAAGGGTGTAGTTTACATGGATCAGAGGCCTGACAAATTCACAAAAAGAATAGGTCTTCCTCTGGAAGTAGACCAGGATGTCAATTTCAAGGCAAAGCTCACCAACGGCGTTCTAACGGTAAGATTTCCAGCCAAGGGCATAAAAACCATTGAAGTTGAGTAATTCAACTTTTTTTGAGCAGAACATAGGCGAATCCAATAAGATCCGCCCCCATTATTATTAAAGAAAGCAACGGCTTTGAGTTAAGCATATAAACTGATGCGATGAGAACAGAACCAAGGAATATTGAAGCTGGTGTCTTCAGGTTCCGCTTCTCAGGCAACCGGTTCAGGTCATCCTCAAGTTTCTTCTTCAGCAAAGGCAGTACATCAAGCCCCTTCTCTATCGAGACTATTGATTTCCTGACAAACTCACTGAGCTGCTGCTTGTAAAGTTCATCAAGGAGGCCTTCGCTGTAGAGGAGCTGCCGTAGTACTTTCACAAATTTAAATTCTGGATCAAGCTGCGTGCACACTCCTTCGAGAAGTGAACTCATTCTCATGTACAGAACAAGGGATCTTGGCAGCCTGAATGGAAATTCGAAAATCACGCTGTTGGCAATCTCAAAAAGTTCTGAGATTTCAGCCTCCTCTGGGTTCTTTCCCTGGAAACTGGCTATGGCCATTTCCATGCTCTTCCTCATAACTGCCCTGTTTGCCGCAGGGGAAAGGGCGCCCATGGATATGAGGGAGTCCATAATCGCATCAGGATCAGTATTGACAAGCCCATCGTAAAGTGAAAGCAGCGAAAACCTGGTCTTTTTGTCCAGCGTACCTATCATTCCGAAATCATAGAGGATGATTTCTCCTTCCGGTGTGACTGAGATGTTACCTGGGTGTGGGTCTGCATGGAAGATATCATCCCTCAGCAGCATTCTCATGAAAAGGAGGTCTACCCTGAACGCAAGCCTCTTCAGATCGATTTCTGTTTTTTTCAGCGACTCTATATCTGTGATCTTGATACCTTTCTTGTACTCCAGAACAAGCACTTCCTTGCTGCTTAGCTCTTCTACCACCCCAGGAATTATGACAGATTCCTTGTTTTTTAGATTCCTGGCGATCCTCCTGGAGTACTCCGCCACTTTACAGTAATCTATCTCATCGTATATTCTGGAATTGAAGTCATTGATCACGTTTGAAACACTTATGAAGAGGAAACTCTCTATTCTTCCCTTGGCGCTTTTAAGAAGCCTGTTGACGACCAGAAGGTCTTTTTTCAGTACATTTTCAACATTGGGTCGGTTTACTTTTACTGCCACTTCCCTTCCCTTATACCTGGCAAGATATACCTGGCCGAGGGATGCCCCGGAAATTGGCTCATCGTTGAATTCCTCGAATACTTCACCGATCTTGCCGAGATTTCTCTCCAGTATTGGCTTTACCTGCTTGAAAGGTGCAGGAGGGACTTCATCCTGAAGTTTCTGGAAAGAGGCAAGGTACTCCTTGGGAAGAAGGTCAGGGCGGGCAGATAAAACCTGCCCAAGTTTAATGAAAGTAGGGCCCAGGGAGACAAATGCATTCAGGGCCTTTACTCCGTTCTTCTCACGTTCATAGGACCACTGGTTCTCTTCCTCTTTCTTTGCCTTCTTCCTATCCTTAAGATATCTTCTGAATACCGGAAACAGCCTGAAAAATACTCTAACTTCTTCTCTGCGTATTCCACGGAAGACATTATTCTTGTCCGGCATTCCTTGGGACATTGCCTGACTTAATTATAACATTTCATTTTTTAAAAATGAATAAAGATAGCCCAGGGCGCCAAAACCCAACCTCACCATATGCGGAAAAAGCGGTCCATTCCCAATTTTTTCTCCCTTTTCAATGGTTCTCCAGATTTTTAAATTCTTCCTCTTAAGCTGCCTCCTGCCATAGCCATTCCAGAATGCCTGTTTGGCGAACTGGCTATAATTGTCCCTGGTTTTGTTGTATACGACGCATTCCTGGCAGACTGCAAATTTCGCTCCGGATGTTACAGCCCTCAGATTGAGATCAATATCTTCTGCAGTAACGAAAGTTGGGTCAAAGCCTTTTAAGGATTGAAAAAGTTCACTGGAGTAACCTAGGTTGGCAGAGGGGTGTGTTATTTCAAAGCCTTTGCAGGTCAGTTTGACACGATCCAACTTGAACTTGTGAACACCCTCTGGTATGACATTTCCCGCAATGAGGTTGAAGCCGCTCCTGAATTTTTCAGCATAGGCTTTCAAAAATTCAGGGTTAACCGTCACATCCCCATCGGTGAAGACAAGATACCTATAGGATGCATTCTGTGCCCCAATGTTTCTCCCTTCCCCCCTGCTGCTCTTCTTGATTATATGCTTTATACCCAGTGCTTCCTTGAATGAGGAAATAACGTCTGAAGTATTGTCTGTGCTCTCTGAGTCCACAATTATGACTTCAAAAGGGCCCTGCTGGTGTTCCAGCGATTTAAAAAGCTCCCCGAGGTTGTGGCCCTCGTTTCTTACAGTAATTACAATTGATATCCCAGCAGGTTCATCAGGCATTTTGCGATTATACCCAGTCCATTCGGTTCATATCTCTTTCTTTTTTTGTGCCCTTCTTGTA
>JBJKQJ010000078.1:0-9276 GCA_046705445.1 Thermoplasmataceae archaeon | reverse complement strand
ATTGAAAATGACTAACCGTGTCAAGGTAAAGGCACTACCCCCGGTTACTAGATTCTTAAAGACCTTTGAAGGGGGAGATCTCGCCGCTGACAACATTGAACCAACTATACAGGCGGGAATCCATGGTGAGGCATTCCAGCATGTATAGATGGTTCAATGTTGACAGCTGCGAGATCTCCCACTTCAAAGGTCTTAAAGAATCTAGTAACCGGGGGAAGTCCCTTATCCTTGACACGTTTCGTCATTTTCATTCTTGAGCCCGCTCTTGGGCCGTGTGACATTTTAACCATTTATTCACCATTCCTGTGTATCCAGATTACATCCAGAGACTCAACGGTCAGTTGCTCACCGTATGCTTCAGATAAACTGGGAGTTGTCCTCCCCTGGTCGCCATGAATGAGTTCCTTTATGTAAGTTCCCGCTTCCGCGCGGACGCTTATGACTGCGGTCGAACCGGATATCTCTTCCACAACCAGTGATTTTATCTGTTTGTCCCTTACGAGATCAGATCTTCTGGTAGATACCCTTAATGGTGTCCTTTGATAAATATGTTTTCCAGTCAATTTTTCGGTGGCTTCATTCAACCTTTCCCCTATAATATCCGATGCGCTTTTCAGCCTGACCCTGTAACTCTTATCGGGAGCTCTTGCCTTCAGCGCTGACACTTCGGATCTTTCCACAAAACTGAGGTTTTCTACTTCTACCCCAAGGTTTGCCAGGTTTATGGAATTAGCCAGTGACACAAGGTCAACGGTTCGCACCTTGGGCTCCTGAGATTCCAGGATGAATTCCCTGCCATTTCCAAGCATCATTACATCCACATCCTCCCTTCCGCCCCCGTGCAGGAAGTAATTCTTCCCTTCTGTGAGAAGATTTACCCTGTCCCCAATTATAGTCTCGATCGATTCCTCCACGTCCCTCCTGTGAATCCATCTTGTCTGAGGTATATCGCGCCGCTTTTTCCTGTATATTCCGTAAATGAAGAGATTCTTTGACTTGAGCCTGAAAGAATCGAAATTAAGATCCACCACTATATTCAGGTCCGGTTCTTTGAATTCTGCCTCCTTTCCTGTGAGATCAGCTACAATTTTCCCCAGTTCTCTGTTGAATTCTCGCTTTAGGGGCTCACCTGATTCCCCCATTAGAGACTGGAGTTTCTCTTCCAGTTCAAGAGATTTAGCTGGAAATTTCGAGCCTATGAGGAAAGTGTAAAATTCGATACCCTGAGACTGCACCAGAAGTTCATCTGCATAGTCGTTCAGCCTGAGGAAAACGCCATTGCATATCTGGCATGACTCCTCTTCAGTCAAATGGAATCCAGCGTTTGTGAATGACTGTTCATGCTCATGAAAAAAAGTCTGTCCCCTTTCAGAATTTGATATCCCTGTACCCAGCTTGGCGAATGAACGCCCAAAACACCGGATGCATACTACAGGAGACTCTAAATCCTGCGGGGTGTCTGTTGCCATTATCTCGCGACTATTACTTTCTCTATGCTGGGCCTCTCCTTGATGAATACCCTTGAACCGCACTCGCATTCAATTTCGGCGGTTCCAAATGATTTCTCAAGGGGTCTTCCACATCTAATGCATTTATACATTTTGGGTTTCCTCGGGAGTGACTACCACTCTGGAAAAGTCAGGTGTGTATGAGCCACCTGCAAATTTATAATCGCAGTGCCTGCACTGCCATATGCCGGCGGAGACTCTTCTAACCTTCTTCTTGTTGCAGGAGGGGCAGTTGTAGTAAGCTATTTTCTGCTTGTAAATTTCATTCCATGCTTTTCTGACTGTTACCCCGTATCTTGGTCCGAAACGGCCTGCTGCACCAACCTTAACTGTTCTCTTGGACATATTTATCACTGAAGATATTTCTTGCGAATTTGTTTCCCAGTATCACTTGATATCTTTATAGCCTTTTTGATTTCTTCCATAGTGAATGAACCGGAGTCGCCTTTCTGCATAGCCCTTATGTGCCCATCCTCGCTTATTGATACTGTGATCCTAGCACTGGATAGCTGCTCTTCCTCAACTGTTGGATCACATATGATCTCGTCTCCGATTTTCACCATTGTGACCGCCACAGGAACTGTTGTGATTGGCAGCGGGAAATCCTTTCCCCCTTCCTTTGAGCCGGGAACTACTGCAGATTTAAGTGCAGAGAGTGTTCCAAGCGTGCATGCATCAATCAGATTCCCGTCGTAATCTATTACATCTATGTCGATAAAGACTATCCAGACCTTCTTTGCTGGTTCTAATACCAGTTTCTGCAGGTCGATCATCTTGCTTTCCCTGATGCCTCTGTCAACGACTCTGGCAATTTCAATGGAGGTCTCATTGGGTGGGCCGGATTCGAACGTGGGAAACGCCATGGGAAGTAGTTCAACGTTTGTTGTCAGCACACCCTGGTTTGGTGTGTCAGGGAATGGCTCTCCTGATTCTATCTTAACTCCAGCAACTATCTTTGTCTTTCCAAGCTTAACCAGTGCAGAACCTGCTGCGCGTGGGACATAATTTGTCTGTATTTCAATTTCCCTGAAATCTGTAAGACCCCTGCCGTCGTCTCTCTTGCCTTCTTTAAGCTTATTCAGTATGTAATCCCTCTTGATTTCAGAAAGGATACCTGCTTCATCTCTCGGCATTACTCAACACCTCTTTCAAGTGCAAGTGAGACAAACTTCCCTGCAAGTGCCTCACGCTGTATTTCATTAATTCTCTTAACTGCATCAAGGATCATTCCTGTCGCCTTGTCAAATTCCGCAACAGAAAGATCTCCGTCCATCTGCATCAGGACAACCTTGCCTGACTGCGCCAGTATTCCCATAGGCAGATCAGCCTGTCCAAAGTTATCTTCTTCTTTTCCCAGGTCCAGAACTATCTGACCATCTATTTTTCCTGCTGTGCATCCTACAACAAGATCCTTCATCGGGATTCCTGCAGAAGCCAGTGCTACAGATGCAGCCGTCAGTCCGGCAATTCTTGTACCGGCATCTGCCTGCAGAACTTCTATGAACACATCTATCTGCGCCCTTGGAAACTGTTCAACCATAACTGCATTCTGAAGAGCCTCGGATATAACTTTTGAAATCTCTACTGATCTCCTGTCTGGTCCAGGCCTCTTTCTCTCATCCACAGAGAATGCTGACATGTTGTACCTGGCCTTGATTATTGCCTTCTCAATATCCTGCGTGTGCTTCGGGTAAGCCTCTCTTGGGCCATATACAGCAACCATTATCTTGTTGCCTCCCCATTCTATATAAGCTGAGCCATCGGCCCTGTCAAGCACATCTGTTTCTATTTTCAGTGGCCTCAATTCAGTTGGCGACCTGCCATCGAGCCTGAGGCCGTTCTTGTCAATTAGCTTTATATCGCTTGCTGTTCCCATCTATTCACCTTTCAATTCTTTCAGGTAACCCTGTATTCTGTCTGTGAGTCCTGTTGTGTGCGCTTCCTTTTCTACCATTTTAATGGCCTTAATTGCAATCATCACATTGTCTGGAGTTCCATCTATCCAGATCAAGCCATTCTGACCCACCACTATCCTGGTTTCAGTGCTGTCTTTTATCATGTTCACCATGGAACCGCCCTTTCCAATGACTCTCGGAACCTTTGGCGCAGGGACGGTTGTTATGTGGCCGCCTTCAAGTTTTCTCAAACCTACGTCTTTCAGGGTAAGCCAGCTCTCCTTGATTTCATTGAGAGTCATTACCTTTGAGTAAATGTAGTCGCCCGGGCCCAGGTATTTCATCAAATCTCCTGAGTTGGTCCTCCAGGGTGTATCATTCATGTGAAGCAAGGAATTGTACGGGGAGTTGATATCCACTATCCACATTGAAGGTCCAACTTCAATTACCTTGCCAATAACCTTATCGCCTCTTCTTGGATAATATGGGCCGGAAAATGGAACCACATCAACAAATTGATCGCTGACCTGAACAATACCGAAATATGAGGAACAGAACTTGTTGTCACCACATTTATAAACTCCGTTCCTTGGCTTGCCCAATCCCTCTTCCAAGGGGTCACCGGGCATAACTATCTGCTTTGTTTCTGACATTAATTCACCTTCGAAATCTCAAGCGTTAATTCCCCTGTTGCTATTTGAACAGTGCTTCAAAGTTCGGAGTTATACAAGATTTCTCCGGTAACCACTTTCCTCTTGCTGTTTGAGGAATCCGGCTTGATTTACTTTCTCTTCTCGCCATTCCATATTTAAGCAATATTTAGTCTTTCCGTATCATAAAATTCTGATAATATTGTTCTGCCTTAAATTTGGAAAATAGTGATTATTTTCCCTTGACCATCTTGATCTCAATGTTATCCTGTCCTCTTCTGCTCAGGGCGCCCATAATCTCTCCTGCCAGACCCGCAGGAACTTCAAGTAAGCCGATCCATGAGCCATCCTTTGCCCATTCCTCCTTTACCAGGTAACCGCCTCTGGCAATTTCACCGTATACTTTACCATAGGCATCGCCTGTGAGTCTTACTGCAAGTTTGGTCTTCTCCATCCGTATGGGTAGAAGTGGCTTTAGGGCCTTCAGGACTATCTGGACCTGCTCTCCCACACCCTTGAACGGGTCTATATGTATCTTTGTCTCGTCCAGGGCCTGAGAAATTCTTGCAACAGGGTGAGGTGCATTCGTCTGGGGATTGATCGACTCCCTTGCTATGGTTTCGATTATCTGCTTCCTCTTTCTCTCAGTCATCTGGTGCCTTTGTTCCGTAGTAAGCTGGATCTGCCCCTTTCTGACTATCTCGATAATAATCTCGGTTATGTCGGTGGTCTTGAAGACCTCCTTCAAGGATTCTTCGCCTGCCTTTTCGCCCTTTCTTGCATCCTTATAGATTTCGTCAAGCGCCACATCATTGGCTAGATCCACTTTGCCTTCCCGAATCTTCTCGGTAGAATCAGGATCCACGAAGATCTCAAACTTATGGCCATGGGATTCCAGTCTGGCCACAATGGCAACTTCAACACTAACCATAATATGAAATAAAGACAGATGATAAAAAATTATTTGATAAGCGGATGCTTTAAAATCCTAATGCATCAGCTTTTCAATTTCTTCTTTCTGGTATATTTTGAATTTATTGCCGTCTGAGATGGCAGCCACTTCCGGAATTCTGAATTCCGAAGCATCCTCGTAGGCATTCTTAAGTGCCTTGATACCGAGTTTAACTGCATCTGCCTCTGAGAGGTCTTCCTTGTACTCTTTCTCCAGAGTTTCTACAACTGGATTTCTGTATTCTCCAATTGCTACAGCCTTGTATTCATTAATTGTGCCTGCTGGATCACAGTCAAAGAGTCTAGGACCTATGCTGTCCACACCTGCAAATATCATTGCAACACCATACGGCCTGACGCCGCCATACTGGGTATACTGCTGCATCTGATCTGCAACCCTCTTAACCAGGTTCTCAATGTTGACAAGAGATCCATACGTGATCTTTTCCTGCTGGACAGAAATTCTTGCAAGATCGATGAGAATTCTCGCATCCGCCACTAGGCCGGATGTAACTGTTGAAACATAATCATCAATAAGCTGTATCTTTTCCATAGAATTCTGTTCAACAAGCCTGCTTCTTACTTTCTTGTCTGAAATGAGAACTACGCCATTCTTGAATCTTATGCCAAGAGCTGTTGAACCTTTCTTGATTGCTTCTCTTGCATATTCAACCTGAAAGAGCCTGCCGTCAGGAGAAAATACGGTTATAGCCCTATCGTAAGCCATTTGGCCCTGCTGCATCTATGTCACCTTGGCATCCATAAGCTACACCAATTATAAAGGTTTTCTTAAGAATAAGTCTTGTAAAATTTCGGTGGAGTGCCGATTAAAGGGCACTGCACTTAAATCTTTCCAATGATTTTTAAGCGGGCTGCTCCACTGTCAATTTTCCGTCTGGATATAGGAAAGTCGAACTCCCATCAAATCTGCAAATTGTAAAACTCCCTGAATATAAGTGGGCCAATAGCAGTAAGTGCAAGGACTGCACCGATAAAGTAGAAAGCTCCACTCACTGTGAGGAAACGTATCAGTACCCCGCCAATGGCTCCTGATAAGAAAGTCATGCTTATTGCAAAGGTGTTGATGGCTCCCATGGTTCTTCCCATCATTTCCTGGTTCACTATTTTCACCATGGCTGTCATTATCAGCACATTTGTCACTCCCAGAATAAATCCTATAGAGAAAGAAATGGGATATGCAAGGAGCATGTTCTGCAGGAACCCTATAAGAGCCAGGGCCGCCCCCACAAGCAGAAGCATGACTACTGTGTAAGGCCCCACTTTTCCCTTTGCCTTAGAGCCTAGTGCTGAACCGGCAAAGATGCCGAGTGTAAGTGACAGGAAAAATGCCGTGAAATAAATAGCAGGAAGGGAGAATTTCTCATCCACTTCGAATGCCATAAGTATTCCAAGAGTTCCAAAGGCAAGGTTTGAAACCAGCGAGAGGAGTTTGATTGCCCTGAGGCTGTTGCTGCTGAAAATGAATTTCAGCCCGCTTGCAATAGAGGAACTGATGGATTTTTCACTGGATATGAACTTCGCACTTTCATTTTTCAGGAAAAATAGTGGAAGAGCCGAAATCGCAAGTATTATTGCAAAGCTGTAAACTGCAAATTCAAGGCCAAGCAGTATCAGCATACCTGCTCCAACAAATCCCTGAGCCTGAGCCAGAGATGTTACGCTTTGCATTAGGGCTGATCCCCTCTGATACTGCTCATCGGTCAGAAATTGTTTTGTCCAGCTTGCACGAGCTGAATTTAGTATGTCTGAGGTGAGGCCTACAACGAAAGCCACAGAATAGATGGATACTATCTCCAGGAACAGACTGGAGGACATTATTGCCACCAGAAGGCCTAGTATAACAATGGCTCTGAGGACAGATGAGATAATTGCGATATTCCTTTTGCTGACCATGCTGTCTATATAAGCTCCAAATGCGAAACTCAGGAACAGCGGCAGAGCCCCCATTCCATCGGCAAATCCGGAAATGACCGGGGATCCGGTAACTGAGAGCGTGATCCAGATGATGGCCAGGCTGAAAGCAGATGTCCCTACAGTAGATAGGCCTGTGTTAATCGTCACCAATCTAAAATTGCGGCCAATTCTCTCTTTCCCATTATTTTTTAAATTCTTTCCACTGGCAAACATGGTGCTTACCTCCCCTGAAGCTTGATTCTCCAATACTCCAATTCAAATGCAAATTAAACATATATGAGTTAATTGTATTCCGGCATATAAACATTATTTATACATAAATATAAGATTATAATATCAATATACTATGGATGGAACAGAAAGGCGACTTTGAAATCCTGTCAAAGACGTTCAGCAATCCTACTAAACTAGGAATTATCTTGCTGTTGACTGAACACGAAAGAATGACTGTCACCCAGATGTCCCAGTACCTCAGCGTAAGCAGATCCAACATCTACCACTTTGTTGCCCTGATGGTTTCAGACGGAATACTCAATGAGCCGGAAGTCGTGGCCAATAAGAATTACGTTGAAAAATTCTACACCCTGAACACTAAGATGGTTGAATTCAGCGAGGAGGATTGGGAAAAGGGCCTGAATAAAATGAGCGCTGAAGAACTCAGGTCAATGATAAGTTCTGCCCTAATGAGTTACTCCATGAACCTGAAGCTAACTGCAGAAAAGATTTCACAGTCCAGCGATGAAGAAACGATGAAAGTCAGGGACTGGCTGCTTAATATGCCTGCATCCCTGATATTTTCCACCATGAGAATGTCCACAGTGCAGAATATAAAGCCGCATCTGGCATCACTGTCTGAAGAACTCATGAGGAGCTCCCAGGAACATGAAGGCGAGGAATCAAAGGATGTGGCAATGCTAAACATCGTTTTTCTCCCATTTATTAAAGGTGCTATTCGTTGAAAGCCTCTTTTCTGAGTTGCATCTCACTTAAAATATAAAGGTGGGACTTGAAATATGCCGTTGCATGGTTTACGTGAAAATGATTATGTTATTTTTGATAATCACATGCATCTGAGCCCCAGCGGGAGATTGCTGCAGGCTGTTGACATGTTCCTTTCCGCAGGCGGGGACTCTTTCAACCTGGTCAATCTACCCGATGCTGAACTTCCTACAACAGGATATTACGAGGAACTATTCGCCCGTACACTGAAGATAGCCTCCATGTTAAAAAAAGAAAGAAAACTTGAGGTACCGGTGACTCTCGGGCCGTATCCACTTGATTACTTCAGGTTTCTGGATAAGGGTCTTGACCCCATGGAAGAAATGAAAAAGGGGGTTGATCTGGCCTCAGCCTATATCTCGAAAGGGCTTGCGCATGCCATAGGGGAAATTGGGCGGCCACATTTTCCTGTGGATGAGAAAGTGCTGAACCAGAGCAATGAAATTATACTTTACTGCATGGAAAGGGCTTCGGAACTAGAATGCCCAGTTATTCTACATACCGATGACCTTGGTCCCAAGGGGTATTCATTGATGGAAGATTTGGCAAGAAAGGCAGGTCTTGATCTAAAGAAAGTGGTGAAGCACCATGCACTTGTTGAAGATATGGGCATTGATACAGGAATACAGAGGTCTGTTCTGGCCTCAAAATCAAACACCAGGAAGATAAGTTCCACTGGGAAACCCTTCTTACTGGAAACCGATTATGTTGACGATCTGGAACTCGGATGGAAAGTCATTCCACCTGATTCGGTTCCAAGAAGGGCAATAATGATCAGATCTGAATTACCGGACTGGCAGAGCATATTTAAGCAGACATTCCGGGATTTACCAGTTTTGCTATTCGGTGACCAGATGTTCAGCAATTTTCTCTGACCTAGCAATGATTAAATATACATATTAGCAATTGAAATGCAATGACGCTCAACCCCGCACAGATTGACAAAGTTTCTGATGAACTTCGATCTTTCTTGCGAGTAGAGGTCAGATCCAAGAAACTGAAAAAGCTTGATGCAGCCTTTTACAAGAATGTCACTGATGCGCTTGAAACATTAAAAGTAGAAGCTGAGATTTATCTTGTCAAGCAGGACATTACCAATTACATCAACCTGAAGGCAAGGATTAACGACATAGAGAGAGACTTCAGGGCACTGTTCCAGAGAAGATTTGAGAAAATTGCGACACTTTCCATTTATGATCTTGACAGCGAACTTATGAACGCTCTCACTCCGGAAGAAAAGGAATTTATAACAAAGCTTCACAACATGATGCAGGATGAATACAATTTCCTGCTGAATAAGGTTCCCCAGAAAGAAGAGGCGGAGGAAGAGGCCACTGA
>JBJKQJ010000077.1:0-7812 GCA_046705445.1 Thermoplasmataceae archaeon | reverse complement strand
TTTAATAACATTACATCTTATGCATCAAATAGGTGATTCCAAGAATGATAATGTCTGAGGAAAGAAACAGGTATCCCGAAATCAGATTCGCAAATGATTTCGAGATCAGTAAGAACGCACCGTTTACGACGGTGGATGACTTTGTCAACACCATGGGACACCTGATTACTCCAGATATGATGGTAATCAGAGTTACAGAAAGCCTTTGCCCAATATGTGTTGATGACGAGAAATTCGACCAGATGAGGATACCTGCAGTAGTGTACGAGCATGCCGGAGAAGTTAAACTCATCAAGGAGTGCGCCGAACACGGAATTACTAAAGAAAAGTACTGGGAAGATTACGAAATGTACCAGGAAGCCAAGAAATGGCTCGACCCAGGCGTCAAGATCCTTAACCCCCATGTTGCTTACCTTGAATCCAAAATTGTATGCCCGACCCACTGTGGGCTTTGTGTAAAGCACAAATCACACACTGGCCTTGGAAATGTTGTAGTTACTAACAGATGTGACCTTTCCTGCTGGTATTGTTTCTTCTATGCAAAGGAGAACGAACCAATCTATGAACCGACTCAGGACCAGGTAAGAATGATGCTGAGAAGGATGAGGAACGAGAAACCTGTTGGAGCAAATGCTGTTCAGATTACTGGTGGAGAGCCAGCAATCAGGGATGACATTATCGACATCATCAAGATCGCCAGAGAAGAGGGATACGAACACATCCAGCTTAACACAAACAGTATCAGATCTGCATTTGACCCAGATTTCCCCAAGCAGATTAGATCTGCAGGTTCAAATGTCATTTACACAAGTTTCGATGGGCCAACTCCCAGATCCAACCCGAAGAACTTCTGGGAAATACCAGCTGCCCTGGAAAACTACAAGAAGGCTCCTCTGGGAGTTGTGCTTGTTCCAACCGTTATCGGTGGTGTGAACGACAAGTATCTGGGAGATATAATCAGATTTGGTCTTTCAAACATAGATGCAGTCAGAGCAGTTAATTTCCAGCCTGTAAGTCTGGTAGGCAGAATGCCTGACAGAATGAGGGAGAAGCAGAGAGTTACAATTCCTGGAGCAATCAAGAAGATTGAACAGCAGACAGATGGACTCATTGGAAGAGAAGACTTCTTCACAGTGCCATCCACCGCCAAGGTTTCGGACTTCGTCGAACAGCTCAAAGGAAAAGAAATGTACAAACTGTCCATACACTTTGCCTGTGGAATGGGAACATACCTGTTCAAGGATGATGAGAGAGTAATACCCATCACAAGGTTCATTGATGTAAGGGGAATGTTTGAACACATTGGAGAACTGGCTGACGAAATAAAGAACTCAAACTTCAAGAGACTCAGCAAGGCAGTTACAATTCCAAAGCTGCTCCTTAGCCTGAATAAATTCGTTGACTATGAAAAGGCACCGAAGGACTTCAAGCTCAAGGATATGATATACAACGCCTTCACTGATGGAGACTACCACGGACTCAAAGCTTTCCACTACAAATCGATGTTTATCGGTTTCATGCACTTCATGGACCCATACACATATGATGTGGACAGAGTTGAGAGATGTGATATCCACTATGCTATGCCCGATGGCAGAGTAGTTCCATTCTGTGCATTTAACGTTATACCTGAACTTTACAGGGACGCAACACAGAGAAAGTACTCCATGCCTGCAAGGACATACGAAGAGAGAACAGGAAAGATACTCAAGAAGGATAAATACTTCAGAGAGTACACAAAAGAAGACAAGAGAAGAATCCTGGCTTTCTACGAGAAGAGCATAGGAAGAAAACTCAGTGAAGATGAAATCGGTATAAACCTCGACGAGCCCATACCGGTTATATCATCAGAAAGACCTGAGTAAACTATAACACCCTTTTTATTCCCTTTTTTATTTTCTTTTAACATTGAATTTTGAAATTATTGAACATACTGGCGATGTAGGCATACGTTATTTTGGTTCAACAATTGAAGAACTTTTCACTAACGCAGTGCTAGGGACAGCAGCGCTCATCGGCGATCCAGAACCGGATTGTAAAAAGGAAACAACAGAGTTGCAGATCGAATTCCTTGACTACGTGGACCTTATGTATCTGCTTCTTGGGAAGTTGATCTATTTATTCGAAGTAGAGGAAACCCTTTATGGCGAAATCACTCAGTTTAACATAAGAGACAATAGGGCCTTCCTGAAACTGAAAGGATGCAAAGTCACCCCGAAATTCCAGTACAAATACATAATGAAGGCACCTACTTACCACAAGATGGAAATTAACCTGGAGAAAGGGTACGGAGTCCAAATCTTTGACATTTAGACTTTAATTACGACTATAGTTTTATTTGGGAAATGTAATTATGTCCTTGAAATGCCATCATTTGTCCCTAAGAAAATCTTCTTTACACGAGGAGTGGGAAGAGGTCAAAGCCAGTTGCAGTCATTTGAGGAAGCACTTAGAGATGGAGGAATTGCACCTTATAATCTAGTGCAGATAAGTTCTATTTTCCCGCCATTCGCAGAACAGGTACCCAGGGAAGAGGGCCTAAAACTGCTTTCACCAGGGCAGATATTATTTACTGTTCTAGCCAGAAATTCTTCCGATGAACTGAACAGAATGCTCTCTGCTGCCATTGGATATGCCATCCCTACTGATCGGAGCAGATGGGGATATCTGAGCGAACACCACAGCTTCGGAGAAACAGAGAAAGCAGCAGGCTATTTTGCTGAGAAACTTGCAGCGGAGATGCTTGCCAGCACAGTTGGACAGATCGACCAGCTGAAATGGGACGATGAGAATGAAGAATACGTTCTTCAGGATAAGATTCTCACAACAAAGAATATATGTTCGACAGCAGTGGTTATGAATCCTGGGGAGTGGACGACAGTAATATCAGCTGCAGTTCTTATTCTAGAGGATTAATCAAATGGATCCCGCAGTGGAAGCCAAATGGCAGAAAAAGTGGAAAGAAGCAAAGATCTTTGAACCGGATATTGACCCTTCAAAAGAGAAATTTTTCATAACTGTACCATGGCCATACACAAACAGTTCACTGCATGTTGGACACGGGAGAACCTATACTACAGCTGATATAATTGCAAGGTACAAACGACTTGCAGGTTTCAACGTACTCTTTCCAATGGCTTTCCACCAGAGTGGAACGCCAATTCTTGCATTTTCCGAAAGAATTCGTAGAAATGACGAACACACTATCAAACTATACAGGGATTCGCTCTCCGAGTACGAGTCGCCTGATGATATCCCTGCAAGAATTGAGGAGTTCAAAGAGCCTCAGAATATTGCAACGTACTTTTCTGAAAGAATAGTGAAAGACTTTACAAGCCTTGGTTACTCCATCGACTGGAGACGGCGATTCACTTCAGGAGACAAATTCTACCAGAATTTTGTCGAATGGCAATTCAAGAAACTCAAGGATCTCGGTCTGATTAAAAATGGTGAATATCCTATTGTCTACAGTATCAATGACAACAATGCAGTCGGAGAAGATGACATAGCAGACGGAGATATAGATAAGGTAACCATCGAGGAGTTCACCGCAGTTGTTTTTCACGGCAAGGACTACAGCCTAATTGCTGCTTCACTGAGGCCTGAAACAATATACGGGATAACCAACCTCTGGATCTCTCCAGCAGCTCAATATGTTCAGTTTCTTATGGATGGCGCAAAGTATGCAGTATCGGAGGAAGCTTTTGAAAAACTCAGCCTTCAGAGATCTGGACTTGAAATATTGAAGAAAGTGGACTCTTCAGAAATTCTGTCTAAAAAATTCAGAACTCCATTGGATGATAAAGAGATAAGTGTCTATTCTTCAGACTTTGTTGATCCTGATAATGGAACGGGCATCGTATACTCCGTGCCAGGGCACGCTGTATGGGATTACGTAGCTCTGAAGTCCGCGGGAATTGACTTTACACCTGTGAAGGTACTTGAACTAACTGGTTCAGATAAGAGCACAGTAGAAAGCCTGATCAAAGAACTGGGAATCAGTTCGCTTTCAGATTCTTCCAAGATCAAAGAAGCAACACAGAAGCTTTACAAGATTGAGTTCTATGATGGCCGACTACTTGCAAACAACGGACCTTTTTCCGGGATGAAAACGGAAGGGGCAAGGGATGCCATCAAGAATGAACTATTTGAAAGGCACAAAGGATTCATTTTTTATGAGACCTCAAGGAAGGCACAAACCAGAGGTGGCTCCAAGGTCATTGCGGCGGTGATGAGCAACCAGTGGTTCATAGATTATTCAGTGGACTGGTGGAAGAAGAAGTCACACGATATCGTTAATTCAATGCTCTATTATCCGGAATTTTACAGGAATGCAATGAACGATGCTGTCGACTGGCTGAGAGAAAGGCCCTGTGCCAGGAGGCGCGGAATAGGAACTAAACTCCCATTTGATCCTGAATGGATTATAGAGTCCCTTTCTGATTCAACACTCTACCCTGCTGTATATACCAACATGCAGGAATTTTCAAGAATATACGATCAACTTGGCAACATTCCTCCAGAACTTGTCGAGTATATTTATGCGGATGGATCCGAAGGAGCCCTTTCGAAATATGATGAAAATGTGAGAAATCTGGCTAAGGACGCGAGAAAGGAAAAAGACTACTGGTACGGAGTGGACATCAGGCTAACCGCCCCACCTCACATAAGCAATCACTTAGCATTCTATATTATGAATCATGCCGCACTGATGCCAGAGCGGGACGCCCCTAAAGGAATCATAATTTCAGGCCTCCTTCTTTCAAACGGTGCAAAAATTTCCAAAAGCAAAGGAAACGCAATCTCACTCCTCAAGATTTCAACAAAATATACTGCAGACCTTTACAGGCTGTTCGTGGCTGTGAGTGCCGATATATCATCTGTCCTTGACTGGAATGAAACTGAAATCGCAGCAGTCAGAAGAAAGTATGAGGCATTTGTTGAAGCACTTGACAATACAGGTTCATCCAAACCCAGCAACAGGCAGGTTGAACAGTGGTTCAATTCCAAGTTTAACCAGCACCTGAAGGATTACTTCCAGAAGATGGATTTGTTCGATATCAGAGGAGCATACATTGCGGTTTTCTATGAAACGTTGAACGATCTGAAATACGTGGAAAGCAGAGGAGGCAATGTTTCACTCTGCGTTTCAGGGATTAAGGATCAGTGGCTAAAGGTCATGTCTCCCGTAATTCCACATACCTGTGAAGAAATATGGGAAAAATTTGGAAATAAGGGGTTTATCAGCACAGAAAAAATGGGACTCGAAAGTGTAGGTGAAGTGGATCTGGACTCCATAAAAACTGAGAAATACCTGCAGGACACTATAAATGATGTACGGGAAATTATGAAGGCAACTGGAATGAAACCATCCATGGTGGAAATACAGACATGTCACAGGGATCTCAGGGATGCAGCTTCTCTTATGTCTGAAAATCGGCTCAAGGAAGTGGACCCAAAATACAAAGCTCTTATCCCCGAATTTATGAAGAACAAGAAAAATATGGATTTCTCGGTGAATAATGAACTCCAGATCCTTACAGATAATATTGATTACCTTGGCTCCGTCCTGAAATGCGGCATCAAAGTATCCGAAGCCCCATCACAGGGAGGAAAGAAGAATGCTTGGCCGGGAAGACCGATGATAAAGCTTAGCTGATTTGATTATTACCCAAGAGCTAACTGTTTCAGGACTTTGGACATTTTGAGTTCGATACCGAAGTTCTCAAAATCCTCTTTAGCACTTTTCACTGCTGATAAATTCCTGAATTTTTTCAGGTCCCCGTTTCTGGTATCCTTGAGTAGCTGGAATAGTTTGGTATAACGGTTGAAAGCCTTCTGTATGGCGGCTTCATATTCCTGCTTTAAGGTAATGGGATCACTGTAGTTTTTCATGCACTGGAAAAGAATTTCAGCAGATTCCATTGAAGGCAGTATACCTTCTCCTGTGATAGGGCTAACTGTTCCTATAGCTTCCCCAACTCCAATCACATTGTCTCTGGAAATCTGGCCAAACAGGGGTGCAAGCCTAATTTTTCTTGAAGCAATTTTTTGCGGGTTGCGAACCCAGTTTATAGATTCCTCCACCAATTCCCTGGAATCTCCCCCTGCTCCAATATGATATTTCCCCCCAAGTGGAAATTCCCAGTAGTAGCCCTTTCCCTTGGAAAAGTACTTGAAATAAAAGTCTGAATGGGTTGATTCTTCTGAGAGATATTCCTTTGTGAACATCTGCAGATCTCCATTAGCAGGGCCCAGATAGTACCTTGAAATGCCAGTGGCATCAACGAGCCAGCCATCAGAATCCCCTAAAGGCTCTGCTTTCCTTCTTTCGTAAGGCATTCCAGAGACCATTTCATTTTCAAGCCGGTTCTTGTCAATGGTGCAAAGTCCAATAGATGGAAATGAAAGTTCTCTGCCGCTTTCTGTTGAAATGGTTACAGTATTTGCAATAGATTCTATGTAATCTTCCACAACAAGGCCAACACTGTTCAACAGAGCCCCGAGTTTTGTTCTGTTAGTCGCATATCCGCAAGGCACATAGTAACCGTCAGTCTTGGGATCAAAACCTCTAACATCAAAACCGTCCTGGTGAAGTCTTCTGAGAAGGTATCCTCCAGATACCCCAAGGCCGGCTATGGTGATCATAGAGAACTGAAACGCACTAATGATAAATACCCATGCAATTAAGGAGCATTGAGACTGCTGATACAATTTGGTTATATTGGATGGCTCTTCACAGGTTATCAGACGGGGAATGGTGAAAGAAGCATCGAGGATTCAATTCTCAAAGTCCTCAGAGTCAATAATCTTGCAGAAGCTATCCATTCAGCTGCCCGGACAGATAGGGATGTTTCTGCAATTTCCAATTCATTTGCAGTTGACACCACGGAAAAACCTTCTAAAGTGCTTGGGATTCTTAACAGTTCAATTAAAGGCATGATCTTTCACAGTTTTGCAGAGGTGCCGGATGATTTCAACCCCCGGCACTGCGATTACAAGGTGTATCGGTACACCATCCCTGCACAAGAGGCAGGGCCTTATCTTAAGGAATCATTGAAAAAATTCACTGGGCAGCACGACTTTTCAAATTTCTGCAAAAAGGATGAACGGAATCCAATAAGAACAATCAGATCAATTCGTGTGAGAAAAAAAGGTGGAATGATAACGGTAGACTTCAAGGCCAGAAGTTTCCTGTGGAATCAGATACGCACAATAATGGCATACGGTGTGGATCATTCCCATCAGATAAGCCAAGGAGACCCTTTCTCAATTGATGCAAGGTATGGGCGACTCCTGGAACCTGAACCATTGATTCTTACCGAAATGGTCTATGAAAATGTTGAATTCAAGCCAGCACTGACTTTATCCAAAATCCGGCAATTCAATTCACGCCTGCGACAAACAGAAATCATGAATTCCATCCTGGGAAATTTTGCAGAACTGCTGGAATGCAAAGGTAAATAATAATACAAGCTGAGTATGAAGTGCTCGTGGGGTACAGGATCCAGGCAGGATCAATAAATGCCTCAAGGGCAGTTTATGCACTGAACTGGTTCAACATAGCCCCGGGACTCAAGTACATCTCCGCAGATCTTGGCCTCCAAATTGTTCAGCTGGGCATAATCACTACAGCATTCTATATCGGACTTTCCGCCTTCCAGATGGTTGGCGGGCTGCTATCATCAAGAATTGGAAACAGAAACACCTCCGTGCTTGGAATTTCAATTCTTGGGATTTCCGTCATGGCAACCGGCCTATCGAACAACCTTTTTGAACTATTCTCATTCAGGCTTTTGGCAGGTATAGGAT
>JBJKQJ010000076.1:0-17736 GCA_046705445.1 Thermoplasmataceae archaeon | reverse complement strand
CAAACAACCATCTTTGCCAAGTCAGAGTGTTCTGAGAAAATCAAATACTGCATTGCAGAACTCCGCTGGCCTTGTAACGCTTGGCAGATGATCTGCGCCTTCTATGACCACAAATTTTGAACCCCCTATTAATTGATGAATTCTTCTGTCCATTTCTTTTAGGGGAGGAGTGTCACTGCCTCCAACTATTATAAGAACCGGCATTTTAAGAGAATTCAGTTTCTCAAATGCGGGCGGCGTTGGGGAAACCTGAAAAATGTCCGGGTCTGTCTCATCAGTAAAAACATTTTCTTCAGCAATTTTCAACAAAGATTCTCTTAGGTCCCCAGTGGATGCATTGCTCCAGAAATCAACGTCTATTTCAGCTGCCTCTCTGTATTTACCTTCACTCCTCAACTTAAGGTATTTTTCTTCATCTATTGTGATGTTTTCCCAAAGCTTTTCCTCTTCGGAGCCTGAAGGCTGATTGCCCTTCAATCCGGAGTCAACGGGAATCAATGCCTTTACCATATGAGGGTAAGTTACAGCGAAATCAAATGCTATCCTGCCACCGTTTGAAACCCCAATGAGGACCGCTTCCCGAACACCAAGATTTTCCAGGAGCGATTTAAGATCCTCTGCGTCAGTGTATGCCTTGGTTACTTTGCTTGACTTCCCATAACCTCTTACATCATATCTTATGACTCTGTAACCTGAGGAGAAGATGGCTGTAACATTATCCCACATTCTACTATCCATGTATCCAGCATGAATAAAAACCAGTGGAAGGCCTTTACCCGTATCTTCATAGAAAATATGGCCATCGTTTACCTGTATTTTCCCGGAAACCATAATCAACCCTTACAGATTTTTAATTAAATACTTTGGTAACTAAAAGAGTAATCACAAAGCCGCTAACCAAGGGGCCACAATTTCGGGTATTCAAAGGAAATTTGGAAGAATTAGCATGGAATATCTCCGGAGTCAACGGAATTTACATATTAACTGTAAACATAATCGATTATGCAATCACGATGGTCCAACACCAAGGTTAGTGGGGACTTAAGCTTAAGGGCATACTCGTCTAGACTGCTTGGCGCAGAAATGGATCTTGTTCTTCACGGTGGAGGAAACACTTCCGTAAAAACTGATGAAAAGGATCACACTGGAAGCCCCACTGCAGTATTAAGAGTCAAGGGGAGCGGATCAGATCTCTCCACCATTACTGAAGAAGGCTTCACAGGAATGAGAATGCGCGATTTACTGGCAGCTGGGGATATAGAGTCTATGGACGATATTGCCATGATGGAATATCTGAACAGGAGCAAGATTGATCCCTCGGAGGCATCTCCAAGTGTAGAAACATTCCTTCACGCATTTATTCCATTCAAGTTCGTGGATCACACTCATGCTGATTCAGTTGTGGCCCTTACCAATACCAACCTCAATGATGATGTCCTAAAAGAGAAACTGGGTAATGTTGTGGTGTTTCCTTACATTCAACCCGGCTTTAAGCTTGCAAAAGCAATTCTTGAAAGGATAGATGAGGTCAAGAAAGCAGAAGGCATCGTGCTCAGGAAGCATGGTTTGTTTACATATTCCAACAATGCAGAGCAATCCTATACAAAGCACATAGAAATTGTGACAAAGGCTGAAAATTATATTGCAGGAACCACAAAAGGCACCATTTTCTCGCCAAAGTACGTGAAGTCTCAAATTGAGACAACGGATTTCCTGCCAAAACTCAGGGGTTTAGTTTCGGGTTATTCAAAGAAAGTTCTGGAGGTAAACACAGGTGAAACTGCCCTTGAAATAGCAAATTCTGCGGAAGCTGAAGAACTCTGTAAATACGGTCCTACGACCACTGACATGCTCATAAGGACAAAACATGATTTTCTCTACATCCCGGAAATATCTAATTTAACTGAACTAGTGGAAGATTACAGGAAGAACTACGCAAAAGAGCATTCCCAATATGCGCCTTCATATCCCATTCATGATCCGAATCCATCTGTGATTGTAGTCCGGGGCTTTGGAATCGTCACACAGTCAACATCGAAACGGGATGCTAAAATTATTATGGACGATGCAGTCCATTCGTTGATTGTTGGGGCTAAAAGCAGAAAGCTGGGGAAACATGAATTTGTATCAAGACAGGAAGCCTTTGCCATGGAATACTGGCCATTCCAGGAGGCCAAACTCAGGAAGCATATCCCGGGTAAATTCCAGGGAACTGTCACTGTCGTTACAGGCGCCGCAGCTGGAATTGGCCTGGAAGCCTTCCGCACTTTATCCATGAATGGTTCACATGTGGTAGCCATCGACATCGATCCCGGTATCTCCAATGCTGGTCAGGAAGTTTTAGAAGAGTCAGGAGTGGAAAATCTTGCCATCAAAGCCGATTTATCTGACGAGGATCAGATCAAAGGTGCAATTGAGCTCGCAGTCAACAAATTCGGAGGTATCGATTTCGTGTTCAACAATGCCGGCATACTCAAGACGGCCCCCATCGACCAGATAAATGCTGCTGAAATGGACCTTATGTACAGAGTAAATTCCAGGGGAACCTTCCTGATCACAAGAGAAGCTTTCAGAGTCATGAAAGCGCAGGAAATAGGTGGTGCATTTGTATTCAACATCACAAAGAACCTGACAACACCGGGATCAGAAATGGCCATGTACGGTACCACAAAAGCCTTCGCGGCCCAACTTTCACGTTATGTCGCCAAGGAAGGTGGAAAGTATAGGATAAGGTCAAATATCATAAATCCTGATAAAGTGTTCCGCGGTTCCAAGATCTGGGAGGGAGGCGTGCTCGAATCACGGGCAAAGGCAAAAGGCCAAACCGTTGAACAGTACAAGACGCAGAAACTCCTTGGAGTTGATGTCCTTCCTTCACTTGTTGTTGGAGTGATGATGGCACTTCTTGACGATTCCGTATTTGGTGCCACCACAGATTGCATGATTCCGGTTGATGGCGGAATAAAGTAAGTTAGCCATAAGATTAAAAAAATTGTAGTTGGGGGAATCCCCAAAAATTAAAACCGGCTCACGCCACTACTTTCTTTTTTGAGGCGGTTTTGTTCTCTTCAAAAATCTGCTGTGCTTCTTTGGCTGTGGCATTTTCATGAACAATGGATCGAATTGCCTTGATTACCGCAACTGGATTCTCATTCTGCCATATGTTTCGGCCCATATCGACTCCTATGGCACCCTGGTCCATTGCATTATAGACGAGGTTGAATATGTCCGCTTCAGTGTTCAGTTTAGGCCCGCCTGCAACCACTACCGGCACGGGGCAGCCATCTGCAACTTTGCTGAAATTCTCACAATAATATGTCTTTACAACTTTGGCACCTATCTCTGCACCTAGTCTAGTGGCCAGTGCGAGGTACTTGGCATCTCTCTTTTCAAGTTCCTTCCCAACAGCGGTGATTGCCATTACTGGCATGCCGTATTCTTCCCCATCATCCACAAGTTTTGAAAGGTTGACGAGAGACTGCTTCTCGTATTTTGATCCTACGAATATAGAGATTGCTACTGCTGCTACATTTAGCCTCACAGCATCCTTCACGGATGTGGTTATCTCTTCATTGCTCAGATCCTCGCCAATAACGCTGGCTCCGCCGGAGACCCTCAGTAAGATGGGTGTTTCCCACTTTGGGTCAATAGAAGAACGAAGAACTCCTCTTGTAACTGAAAGGGTGTCAGCATAAGGGATAATTGGTTCAATGGTCTTTCTTGGGTTCTCCAGATTGTGGGTCGGACCCATAAAATATCCATGGTCGCAGGCAAGCATTACCGATCTGCCATCAGACGGTTTAATCATTCTAGAGAGTCTGTTACTCATTCCCCAATCCATAATAGTCCCCTTTAGGTTCTCTGGCAAATCAGATAATATGCTAATAATATTTCTGTTAATTCGTTTTAATGCAACAGGGAAATAGAGAAATGGTGGGTCTAGCAATATATCTCTTCAATTTTGGTGAAGCTTGTGTTTACAATTCCACGAGATTGATTACGCACAAGCTAAAACTCGAAACTCAGATGGCTATAGGTCAAAGTAGTAAGATTGGAAACCAAGTTCCTCCGAGGCTCTAATTCGCTTCTCCACCAAACCCTGATCAATTTTGGAGGCAGCTTCTATATCCAGTACTATGAAAGCCTCAGGATGCTCCTGAATGTAGGATGCCGGAACACCATATCCCATGGGGCCATCAACCATTCTGCTCACGGCATCTGCTTTTGACTTTCCACTGGCCAACAGTATAATCCTCCGGGACATCAGAATGTCCTTCAGACCCATTGTAACAGCAAATTCTGATGGGGGTTTATTCACTTCAATTGTGTTGTGGGTCAGCTTTACCACTCTTGTTCTTGCAAGTCTTGGCGAACCCGGTTCATTGAATGCAATATGCCCATTTTGACCTATACCAAGAATCTGCAGGTCCGGGTGGCCAATCTCATCCAGCTCCCTGTCGTACTTGGCAGTTATGGCAACAGGATCTCCGCCTGTTTCTGGGAAATGAACGTTCTGTGCTGAAATATCAACTCTACTGAATAGATGCTCTTTCATGAAGGAGTGGTAGCTTTCCGGATTTTCTTCTTCAATTCCAAAATATTCATCCAGATTGAAGGTGTGGATCCCTTTGAGGCTCAAACGCTCATCTGCATAAGCGCGGGATATTTCGCCATAAAGCCCCAGTGGGCTATTTCCGGTTGCCAATCCCAATACCCTGGTTTCCGGCAGGAATTTCATGAATAATGAAAATGCCCTCTGTGACATGGAGTTGTAGTCCTTCTCAACAAATATCTTCATTAAGCAACTAATGCACAGGGTTAACTAAATTTTTATGCCCTCAACGTGATGATATATTCACAGAAACAGATCCATGAGAACCTGGTCAAAGTAATCCTCACCAACTTTAAGCTCCTTTTGAAGTTCTCCTACTTTCCCGAATCCGAATTTTTCATATAGGGTGTAAGCAGCCTGCTGGTTGGAGTTGACCGCAAGGCTTACTTTCAGGACCCCCTCATATTCTCTTATTCTGTTTAGCATAGTCTCAAGGAGTCTGTTTCCAACCCCGAGGCCCCTGTACTCTTTTTTCACATAAAACCCTACAATGTGCACAATATGCCTCTGTTTGATCCTTGGTTGCCTAACATGTCCAATTAATCCAACAGCCTCTTGATCTATGAACGCAATCAGTGTGTTGACAATCCTTTCTCTCCAGATCTGTTCAGAATAGTCCTTCTCCTCCTCGTATGCAGTTCAGAATGCTGACGGTTCTTTCTGGATTGCTTCCAGTCTCAGTTCTTTATATGTTTGCCACTGGTCTGCCTTCAGCCACTGCATTTCTATTAACGGCCTATTTTGTCCACTCAATTATTCAGAATATATGCAGTTTGTTATAATTCCTTTGCAATGGACCCTTATGAGATCGAGCCGAAATTTTATATCAAGGGCATTTCCAGGAGAATTCCCGTTGATTTTTCCGTTTCTTCCTCGAAGATATTCTCATTCAATCTGTTTCCCACCCGTTCCATGCTGGTAAAACCATCAAGGTTGTCCAGTTTAAGCTGCCCTTCTCCACGTTGCAGAACCTGAACAGTGCTGTCCGTAGTTTTGACCAGTGTCCAGTTTTCATCATAGTATAAATCCACAACAAGAGGTTTCTCATCTGTAAATCTGGTAAAAGCCCAGTCAATATCGACGTATCCTGTGATGTTTGTAGGGTGGGTCTGGAAAGTTCCCAGATCAGGGAGCCCTAAAAAGAAGTCATAAGTCTTAATTTCCTGGCAACCCAGATTTCGGAAAAGCTTCAAGGATCTGAAATTATCTTCGAATACAAGGGCCCTGAATTGCTGACTACCTTGCTGCCTTGCCCTTTCTATTGTCGCTTTTGTAAGAATCGTCCCAACTCCTTTTCTCCAGTATTCCGGATCAACCCTGAGCCCACTGAACCAGGCGGAATTGTCCTGGAGATATTCCAGCTTGGCAAAAGCCTGGACGTCATCTTCCTCGTATAGTAGCACCTCGCCTGTATCCATGAAAGACGGCCCGATTTTATTTATGTAATCTACGTAACCTGATCTTTTTGATATTTCGCTAATAGATTTCCAGTCATCACGGCTGGCCGTTCTTATCATAGGAACCTAAATACTTTCCCGAAAAATAAATTACCCTAGAACTGTTGTTTAAGCCATGAAGGTTATGGGGCTTTGCCACATCTGTTCCAGACCTGCAAACACAGTCTGCAGCATGTGTTACCAGCCAACCTGCTTCGATCATCTGGGACATTTTGGAATTTGCACTAAATGCCAGGCTGGAGGCAAGAGGATGACTAGTACTTTAGCGAGAAAGTTCTGAGCCAGTCTATGTCACTCTGATAAATATCCCGTATGTCCTCGAATCCGTAATAGATCATTGCAAGCCTCTCAAGTCCGAGTCCCCAGGCAACCACAGGTTCTTTTAATCCCAGAGGTTTGGTGACTTCTGCTCTGAAAACGCCAGAGCCTCCAAGCTCCATCTCTTTTCCATTTATTTTAACAACCACATCTAGGCTCGGTTCTGTGTACGGGTAGTACGAAGGAACAAATTTCAGGTCAGTAAAACCAAGTCTGGAATAGAATTCCTTCATAAGCCAGAGCAATGTCGAAAGGTTGGCATCTTTTGCATAGTAAGTTCCCTCAATCTGGTGGAGTTCGGCGAGATGCTTCCAGTCCACACTTTCATGGCGAAACACTTTCTCCACTGAAAAGGCTGCCTGAGGTGGAGTTGGATTATGGTAAAGATACCTGATGGTGCTCACGGTTGTATGTGTTCTCAGAAGCAGTTCCCGCGCTATTTTAGGGCTCCACTTGTATCCCCAGCCGGAGTAGCCTTCAATTCCCTCTTCGTGCGTTTTCTTGAAAATTTCAAGAACTTCTTCATCCTCAAATGGAATTTCCTCTCCAGTTTCAATGTAGAATGTGTCCTGCATTTCCCGGGCCGGATGATCTTGCGGGATAAACAGGGAATCCATGTTCCACCCTGCGTATTCTATGTAATGGCCATCCATTTCGGTGAATCCCATGTCAAGGAAGATTCTTCTTACTTTGTTTATGAGAAAAGTAATTGGGTGCATTGTAGCAGAGAATGTCCTCTCCACAGGGGCATTTAGGTCATATCTTCTGAAAGTTCTGGATTTCCACTGACCCGACTGTAGAAGTTCGGTGGTGAGCTCTCCGATAGAATCCTTTCCTTCATTGGCCGGAGAGATCTTTCTTCCCGTTTCTGAAAGTGAAACATACCTGATATTCCGTTTCTTTTCAACAATCACATCCTCCCGCTTCCTGAAGTGCTCAATCATTTCTATATCAAGATTGTCGCCTTCTCTGACGTTTTCCAGGAATTTTCTTCTACTGGCAAATTCCTTAGAAACCATCTTCCTGTCAGGTATGGATATCTCACCCCCACTCGGTTTGATTCCGAACTTAGCCAGCTGTGCTATAGCAATTTTGCCATCTTTCGGACCAAGTTCTTTCATTATTTGTGATACTGTTATTCTCCCTTTCTCAGAAATAATGTGATATGCATTCTCTTCAGGAAGTCCATTCTCCAGAAATCTTTCACCTTCGGGGCTGAGTGCATAACTTACCAGTTCCTTTTTACTTATTTTCACAATGCCCTTTTTCTCCAGCCATGATACGGCACTTGAAATCTCACGCTCGCTGAGGCCCTCGATTACAATTTTCTCCTCTGAAATATTCTCTCCGGGCTCAGTGGCAGTTGTAAGAAATTTTATGACTCTGGACTCTGGCACACTCACTTCCCATTTTATCGATTCTGCGGGTTCCGGTTCGCCTTCTGTTGTCATGAAATCACATTAAAATAATCTCTGTATCGCCCAAAGCCAAATTTTCCTAGCCCTGAACTAATTACCTGATGCTACGAGTCTTAAAATCTCTTCCATTTATCAACTTTTCCATTAGGTTACTTTCTAACCAATTTCATTTAAGATATTCAAAAGAAACCCAAGAGTAGCTGAAAAACTGGATAATTTGATTAGGTGGATATTTAAATAACTCCACCATACCTTATTAAAGATGAAGCTGTCCAGACGGATTATTTCGGTAACTATGATCATAATTCTTATAGCTTCAGCCTTGTCCGTGCTCACTGGAATTTCTCCCCAGGTTTCAAAAAATATAAATTCATCAAGCTCCAAGGATGTTATGGGAAATCTGGAAAGCCTGGCTCAACCATCCACTTCAACAGCAACCAAATTTACAGTTTATTTTAATGAAACTGGCCTCCCTTCCGGTACCATGTGGGCAGTTAATGTTTCGGGCACCACCCATTCTTCAATAAATTCTTCCATATTATTTCACCTGTCAACCGGATCTTACACTTACACCATCAAAAACACATTAAATTTCTACACATCCAATTCCTATGGCCAGATTTCTGTTATCGATCACAATTCCCAAATTAATGTAAGTTACAATGGAAGGCTTTCAGTAACAGGGTACCTGAATTTTGTATCTGGGAATATTGTAAATTCTTCCTCCACCCTCACAACTAATATGACGGTCTTCCCAGTTTACGGCATTTTTGACAATTTTTCCCACAGTTTTGTAATCCTTGGGTACTCCAATTCACTGGTCTATGAAGTAAACCAGTACAACCAGTCTTTGCTAACAACATTCAATGGGCCCAGCTCACCTCTATCAGTTGATTATAACCCTACAGATGGGAATTTATACATTCTGAATTCCACAACTGTGTTTCTGTACAGTCCAGACGGTTTACTTCTTGCCTCACATTATTTTGGTAAATATCTCATTTCAGTTGTTTACGACCAGATAAACGGTGAACTGATTGTAGGGAACCTATATGGAGGACTGTATTTTCTCAATTCCACAACTCTTGTTGTTAAAAATACCATATCTGACATCAAAGTGTTCGGTTCTCAGAGTTTTGCATATAACTCGGCCCTGAACCAGATGGAGGTCATAAACGACACCTCCTCCAACGGCAATATTGTATTTTTGAACGGTAACAACGTTCCCGTTTCAAATGTATCGGGCATCGGGACTATAATGTCCATGATTTACAACCCTGTAAACAATTCAACATATTACATCGGTTTTCTAAATGGGACATCCAATACCTATATTGCCAACTCTTCAGGAAGCTATATTATTCCCCATACAGGCCAGTCATACGGAATCGGGTTCTCCAAGTATCTTAACTCAGTTCTGGTCACAAATACTCAGAATGGGACAATACAACTAGTAAACACTTCAGCAAACAGGGTTTCCTACACAATTTCAGGCACAGGAATGCCACTTCTGCCTCTGACAGGACCCGGAAACTCCTCCATGTTCGTGGTCAACCCAAATGATAACGCCCTGGACATTGTGACTGCCAACGACTTTGTGAAGGAAGTGAACTTCACGGAACATGGCCTACTTGGTGCAACTTCCTGGGGCGTTTCTGTGAACAATTTTTGGCTCAATTCTACATCTAAATTCTTGACATTTTATGAATCCCCCGGCCAATATTCATACTCCGCATCAGAAGTCATAGGCTATATAGGCCCGCTTCCATCCACTTTCACTGTGGCGAATAGTCCGGTTAACATTTCAGTGACCTATTCACGCACATATGGTGTTACATTTACTGAATCAGGCCTCCCTTCCGGGGTAAGCTGGGGCTTGAATTTCAATGGAAACAATACTAGTGCCATTTCCGGTAGCTCTATTGCATTCTCTGTTCCCAATGGAACCTACTCTTTTAGTGCCAATTCTGCAAAAGGTTACGATGCCACTCCAACGTCAGGCTATGTTGTAGTGAACGGAGAACCTCTAAATTTGATGCTGAATTTCTCAATGAAATCATATTCGCTCAATTTTGTTTCCTCGGGAGTGCCTGCAGGTACAACCTGGACAATGGTAATTAATGGAGTAATGGAAAAAACAAGCGGTTACACAATTAGTTTCAATGCTACACCAGGAACCTACCAGTACACTGTTAATCCAGTTCATTCCTATTATCCTCAAATCGCATCAGGCGCTGTTAATGTATCAGATTCCAACATGACTGTTTACATAAACTGGCTGCCTTATCTTTATAAAGTCAATTTCACTGAATCAGGACTCCCAACCGGATCTCAGTGGACCATCTCAATTAACAACAATATCTCGATTTCTTCAGTTGGTACAAATGCTTCCGCCTACCTGCAGGATGGGACCTACACTTATGGCTTTACGAGTTCAAACCAGAATTGGAAAGGAGGATCTGGCCTTTTAACTGTGAATGGAAGTGCCCTTGGGGTTAAACTGAATTTCACACCGGTCCTTTATAAGATAACTTTTAAAGAGTCCGGGTTACCATACTATACATACTGGTCTGTTTCAGTGGCCGGCACAGGCACTGCCAGTTCCTACGAAAATTCCACAACCATTTACATTCAAAACGGTTCCTACCTGTTTTCTGCAGAAACACAGAACAGTTCTTTTGTATCTTCCAGTGGGAGTTTCTCTGTGCATGGATCAAATGTAACAGTCGGCGTCCTTTTCAACCTCGTTCAGCATAATGTAACATTCAGAGAAAAAGGATTAACCGCTGGCACAGTCTGGGGAGTTTACATAACAGGCAGTGGCAACTATACTGCAAATACAACTGAACTGAATGTTTCACTTCCCATTGGCCAGCATTCATTCTCCCCATTGCCTTTGCCTGGTTATAACTCTACACCTGGTGGGTACTTCAACGTAGGAGCGGGAAACCTATCCATTTCAATTAATTTTACGCTGCTGCCATCAGTTCCAGTGCTTTACAATGTCACAATATATGAGATGGGACTCCCAGAGTCTTTCCAATGGGCCATAATACTTAATGACACAATGCAGGTTTCATATCCCGAGGGTCTTTTCAACCTCCAGCTGACCAATGGAACCTATAATATCAGTTTGATCTCCATAAATCCCCACGGTAAGGTCTTCCGCAGCGACCTGAATCTAACCTTAACCGTGAATGGGTCAGACCAGAATGTAATTGTGCTATTTTATGGCCCTTATGTCTGGCTGGTAGTGGACTTTGGACTCTGCAGCCATAATGGATTGCATGATCAACGCAGTGGCCACCACAGTGATGACAGCGGCAATATCACAAGCATTTACATCGCCGGTACACGTCCGGATTTTTGACCAGCCTTCATAGGAACTGCAATACATTATAGAGAACAATACCTACAAAGGAAAAATATGCTATTGTAGAGAACAAGAACGAGCTCAAGAAAAGGTTCCTCTTAGTCTTCAACTGCGATATAAGTGCAGTAATGGCAGCGAACATAATGAGGAGAATCAGGTAGATCTCAAGCCTTGCCTGGAGCACATAATTGCCTATCCAGGCCATTGACGGAGACAATAGGGAAAGCGTAAAGGCGACAATAACCAAGGATTCAATCAGAATGACGTTGGTAAATTTTGTCCCAATCCTGAAGAAAATGGTGGACAGGAGACCTTCAAAAATTGCTATTGAGAGCACTATAGCAACAATGATGTTGTAAGGGTCTGCGAAATGTGGCAGGAACACATAGATGTAGGAAAAAGGCGTGATTACCAGCATGAGTCCCGCCCAGGAACTTACGGCCACCATTATCCTGTAGAGCTGGTAAATGATGTTTGATTCGTACACTTGTGGTGCTTTGTAACTGGAGCTGAAACTCTCGTAATAGCTTGAGGGATAAGAATTTTCAAGAAAGTAATATGAAAGGTCCACAAAAAGTCGGTCTGGACCCCAGAGACTTTTCAGGGATTCGTTAAACATTATCGGCAGAATGTGTATTTCCAAGATGTCCTCAAGTCGGCCTGCTCTAACCGGTGAGTGGAAATCTGACTGACCAAGGTACCTGACCTTAATCAACCGTAAAGTTGGATATGCCTTACCTGGAAATGTCCTTCCGAGGTAGTAATAAATGGCAGCAGCTGAAAGTGTGGACAGTACGTATTGCGCCAAAAAGAGTCTTAAATTTTCAAAGTGAAGCGCAATCAATTGCCCCACCTACGCTACCACTATGGTCGTTACTTTGATGTACACGAAATACTGTGTGTAAATGGAAGGATAAGCTGAAGAGGAATCCCCGTAGCCGTTGATAGCAAAGTCGAGATTCCACGTGTAGGGCCCTCCTACTACGGATGACCCCATGTTGAATTGCATCCCCAGAGAGGAAACTCCGTTTGTGGCTATGATGATCGGGTCAGAATTATTTGAGTAGCCCGTGCTTGAATTATAGGAAAAATCGTTTGTATAACTGCCATTGCCGGCCGTGCTGTAAATGGAGGCAGTTTTAACAAGTTTCTGCCCATTAAAACTGCTTACATTTGTCAGGTAACCAAAGGAAACAGGTAAGCTGGACGGAAGTTTCAGCATTCCGGAAATGTTTGCGCTTTCAACCCCTCCCAGCTGGAAATATTCTGTTATATTGATGTAAGATACAGAGCCTTCAAAATTAACAGATTCCGTAACTGTCGAATTGTTTGCGAGCCCGCTTTCAAGATGGGCTCCGGGAACAGTGGGCGTAATATTTACCAAATACTGGTTTACAATGGTTACCTGCGCAACAGAAGTTGATGTTATTGCTATGGCTATTATGACTGAAATTAGAAAATATGTCCTTTTCTTAAACAGTGCTTTCATGACCACCTCTGATCATGAAATTGTGTACTGAAGGCTGAAGCTGGCATTACCTGAAGCATCCCCTGTCATTTCAAATCCTATATATCCTGCATTACCGGCGTTAGTGATATGTAATTCAGTGGTTGTAACGCCGTTCCCAAGTATGGGCGTGCCCGAAAGAGTGCTGCCGTTGTAAGTGATCGGACTTGCGCTTTCATACATTACCACGCCTGATGGGAGTGTACCGTTAATCCATACATTTACAGTTCCTGTGGTGCCAGTTGCATTGTATATCTGAAGTACGTCTGTTAAAATTACATAACCTGAACCAGGTACTGAACTCAAATCCACTGTCATATTGGTATACTTGGCGTTGTTGCCATAGAGGCCTATGTAGCCACTCTGGTTAGCAACTGCATAACCTGGCCCCTGGACGAGATAAACCTGGTTCGGGCTGGCGGGGTTGAAATTTACCGATATTCCGCTGTTTACTATTACTGCCGCTGTAGCAACTGCGGGAAGAAGTAATGCCAGAGTGACTGCGGTTATTGCCAGAACTGATCTTTTCATGATTGGACATCAAAAAAATCATTTGGTGGTATATAAATGCATGTGGAACTCTGTTTCATCTCAGCAAATCTCTTACGTAAAATTCTGAGGTTCTTGCTTATAAACTTCGACCTAAAAATATATTTCTCCCTTGATCACAAAGTATCAATGAAATCAGTATCAGATATTAACGGGTAACGATCAGTGGTGGCAGTTTTCCCTGAATGGAGTTCAGTTTAATTTATTATAGGCAAGATTAATATTTTATCCAATGTAATCAGATCGATGAAGAATCTGTTTTCCAGTTTATTTTTAAGCAAAGGCGTAAATTATTTTTCTCAGGATAAACCTCTGATGGAGCTTATTGGTAATGTTAAGTTGAGGAATTCGCCAGAGCTCAAAAACCTCGGCTCATATGTCTCCGACGAATTGATCGAGACATTCGATTTCATAGACCACAGTGCAAAGCCTGCCCTTAGAATGTGGGGAGTGATGGGAGACCGGATAGATTATGTGCGCCTTTCGCCAGATCATGTGAGGGCACTGAATAGATTGCAGGACTTCAACGTGATCAGGAGCATGAATCTCGATAAAATTT
The DNA here is from genome assembly GCA_046705445.1 of Thermoplasmataceae archaeon. GTDB lineage: Archaea > Thermoplasmatota > Thermoplasmata > Thermoplasmatales > Thermoplasmataceae > JAJZOM01. Next base: position 3,943 of record JBJKQJ010000076.1, on the reverse strand, counting down.
CCCTGATGCATCATTTTCTCTCTGGATATGTTATTTCAGACTCCGGGATATTCTGCACCATTACCCTTACTGCCCAGACGGCATATGCGCTTCATAAATACGGAAGTCCAGGTCTGAAAACTGAATTCCTTCAAAAGTACTACAGGAAAGAGGAACCGTGGTACGGAGCCACCTTCTACAGTGAAACACAGGGAGGAAGTGATCTGGGTGCGAACAACACAGTTGCAGTAAGGGAAGGTGACGAGATTTACTTGAAAGGCAGTGACAAGTATTTTGCCAGTGACGCAGGTATCGCTGATGGGGCACTTGTGACAGCTAAATTTGTAAACTCTCGCCCGGGAGCCAAAGGGCTATCCCTGTTCTTTGTGCCCGCATACAACAGTGATGGTTCCAGGAACTATTCCATAAGAAGACTGAAGGAAAAACTGGGCACAACCGCTGTACCCACGGGGGAAGTTGAGTTCGAGAAATCCAGAGCCTATCTCATTGGAAATCAAGATGAAGGCGTCTACCTTGCTATGGAAATACTGGTTATTTCAAGAATTGATGATGCAATAGCCGCACTTGGAATTGCCAGAAAGGCACTGTGGGAAGCATTTCTATACGCAAACAGAAGAGAGGCATTTGGAAAAAAACTAATCCAACACGCTTTGATGGCCAGGGATTTTATTGAAAGGGAAGTCAGCCTTGAAGCTGCCCTGACTCTGACTTTGCTATCGGCCAGGGAATTTGATTCAGTTCTTGAGGAAAAACCTCCTTACACTGAAAAGTACCAGCTTGCCAGGATGCTTGGAAATATGGCTAAAAGTATTGCTGCGGATACAAGTTCTGAAATAACAAGGTATGCACTGGAGATGATGGGAGGAATTGGATTTTTTGAGGAATTTCCCATGGCCAAGTTCCACAGGGATGCTCTGGTGACCTCAATCTGGGAAGGTACCAGTAATATCCAGGCTCTGGAAATACTGGAAGTGTTGTTAAAAAAGAATGGGCTTAGAATAATGGATGAATTCCTCCGGGGCAAGATCGGTTCTTTGAAGGACGAGATTTCGAGGAATTATTTTTCTGGACTGCTGGATAAGTCAGAGTCAGAAGTTCAGAACATGCTGGGTGCTAAAAATCCTGAATTCTATGCGAAGGACATTATGACCAAACTGGGTACATTTATGGCTGCCTTACACATGGAATTAGTGGGAAACTACGATAAGGATGGGAAAAACATCATATCAAAAAGTTCCAAGCTATATCTAAGGACTCAGATAGAAAAAGTCGGGCTCCGTGAAGATGATGTTGGGAATAACATGGAGTTAATTTCCTGGATGTCCCACTGACACTTTACCCAAGTTTCCAGAATAAATTAAACATATATCAGGGAACCGTTAAATATCTCACAGATACTATTCTTCTGCATTTTTATGATCAGGAAGGTTGGTGTAGTTGGGGCCGGAATAATGGGTCACGGCATTGCAGAACTTATTGCTGTTTCAGGTTATGAAGTTACCATACTTGATGTAAATCAGGAAATTCTGGACCATGCGATTGAAAAAATAAGATGGAGCCTGGAGCAACTGGAGAAAACAGGAAGACTGAAAGGCAGTTCAAAAGAAGTCATGGCCAGGCTAAAGGTAACCACAAGATACAACCTTCTTTCAGAATCTGACCTAGTTCTAGAGGCTGTAAAAGAAGACACCAAAATAAAAAGTTCAGTCTATGCAAATCTCAAGAAAACAGTGCGAGAAGACGCAATCATTGCTTCCAATACTTCAACTATTCCAATTACTGAACTTGCTGCATTATATGGTCGTGAGCAAAATTTTGTCGGTATACATTTCTCCAACCCTCCGATTCTTATGCCGGTGGTTGAAATAATCAAGGGAGAAAGAACAAGCCAGGAAGTTCTCGAGAATTGCAAAGAATTTGTCGAGTCTCTTGGCAAGGAAATTGTTCAGGTGGAAAAAGATGTTCCAGGTTTTCTCATAAACAGACTGAATGATAGGACAATACTGGAAGCTATGACAATACTGGAAGATGGATGTACTCCTGAGATCCTTGATTCTATGATTCGTTTTCGTTTAAGCTTTCCAATGGGTATGTGCGAACTACTGGACTTTGTAGGTATAGACACCGTATTCAACGCAAACAGAGAAATGGTGGGCAGAGGATTCGATTCCAGAAGTTCACCTATACTGGAAGAAATGGTAAAACAGGGTAAAATAGGGAGCAAATCTGGAAGCGGTTTTTACAAGTATGACGGGAAGGGCGGGTATTCAAGACCGCAAATCATGCCCTTACCCGAAATGTTTTCAATAGACCCCCTAAGAATACTGGCTCCTGCAATTAATGAAGCGGCTTGGCTGTTGAGGAATCAGGTATGCTCAAGAGTGGATATAGAAAAGGCTTTGAAACTTGCAATGAACTGGCCACATGGACCACTGGAATATGCTGACATTTACGGTATAGACAATGTTGTAAGAATCCTAAAAGAGAGAATGGATAAGAGTGGGGAGACAAGATATGGTCCAGATGGCCTCCTTTTAGAAATGCTAAAGGAGAACAAACTAGGACAGAAGACGGGCGAAGGTTTCACAAAATGGGACCACCAGTCTCGTGTCTTCGGTTCAGTCATCTATACACAGGTCAAGAACTTCGCACTGGTTGAATTCAACAGGCCTGATAAGTTGAATTCACTGGATGAAGCTACCTGGCAAGGTTTGAAAGAGGCACTTGACTATGCAGCTTCTGACCAAAAAATCAGGTGTGTTGTTCTGACTGGAAAAGGCAAGGCATTCTGTGCGGGGGATGACATTGCAATGATGGAATCGTGGAAAGAGGAAGGTGATGCAGGAGCCTGGATGCAAAGATACGCAGAGCCATTGTTGGCTACTCTTGGAAGCTATGATAAACCGCTGATATCTGCAGTTAATGGAATAGCTTTCGGTGGAGGATGTGAACTGAACATTCTGTTTGACATTGTAATTGCAGATGCAAGCTCAATATTTGCGATCCCGGAAGGACTCATTGGAGCAATGCCACCTATCGCCACTTCACTGGGATACGCTCTTATTAACAGGAAGGTGGCAAGGTACGCACTGACTGGAGAATGGTTCACTGCCGAGGAAGCTAGGGATATGGGGCTAGTAGATGTAGTGGTGCCTTCAGGGCAGTTGAACAGTGCAATAGTTGAATTTGCCTCAAAAGTGGCAAAAACAGCCCCTCTATCAAGCCAGTCCATTAAAACGGTAGTAAACAAGATCCGCAAAACACTGGCCAATGAGAGCACATTCGCATCAACTGAACTTGTCAGGTTGGCTTCAACAACAGATTTCAAAGAAGGCCAAAGAGCTTTTCTTTCCAGGAAAGCACCAAATTGGGAGGGGAGGTAGAATCCCCATGATGATCGATGGGACCTTGAATGAGGAAGAGCAACTAATCAGAGACACTTTTGAGAGATACCTTGAAACAAAGTTTCTCAAATCACATAAGGAGCCGGAAGGAATATCTCAATTTTCAAGAGAGATAATGAAGGATCTGGCAGGTATAGCCTTACCTTCCACAATAGCACCTTCCCTAGGTGGGGCAGATGTTACGGAAACTTCGACCGGTCTTATATCGGAATTGATGGGAAAGTATGAGTTCCCAGTCCCCGCTTTTTTGACAATGCATTTTGCCAAACTTCTGCCACTAATTACTGATGAAGGTACGAGAAGTACTTACCTTGAGAGATACCTGAACGGAGACCTAGTAATATGTGGGGCCTTCACAGAGCCAGGGCATGGTTCAGATTCAGCATCTATTGTCACTAGAGCTGAAAAATCAGGTAATGAGTTCAGAATCACTGGTGAGAAATCTTTTGTCAGCAGCCCAATTATGGCTGATGTTCATATAATTACCGCCAGAACGATTGGACGTAGTTCTGGCATCAATATTTTCCTTGTGGATTCAA
>JBJKQJ010000075.1:0-8876 GCA_046705445.1 Thermoplasmataceae archaeon | reverse complement strand
TGTGATGCACTGCTTATCAACGACGACTCGCAGAGTTTCACTTACCCGCATGATGAGATTTACGAACCAACCGCCACATTTGGGCACGAGGCAACCGTGGGAAGAATAGGAACAGAAGAACTCACTTACCTGAGGTCAAGAGGTCTCAGTGAAGATGAGGCTAGTTCCATGATCGTTCTCGGTTTCCTTGACGATGTGATGAAGGAAATCCCCATGGAATTTGCCGTGGAGATGAACAGGCTCATCAAGCTTGAAATGGGTAAACTCGGCGCAGTAGGATGATCCAATGGAGAGCTACCCGGAAACACTAAAAACAAGACTTAACGACGCAGCTTACGAATACAGGAGAGATGCTTTCCTGCAATTCCTGAAATCTCCAGTAAGGGATTACAAGGAAAGCCCCACTGTGAAAGACTACGTTGAGCTCAACGACAGGGAGCTTCAGGAAATGCTCTACGGAGAGATAAAAAAGCCTGAGGGAACTCCCAATTTTTCGGATTCTGCGAACATTAAAGTTTACAACGAGGAAATATCAGTCTCTGAAGACCTCAGGAAGCAGGGAATTGTTGTTGAGGCAATGACTGATGCAATAAAGAACCACCCCGAACTGATGCAGAAACATGTTTATCCAAGACTGGGAAAGGAAAGAATAGAATTCCTCATAAATTCAGCCTGGAGAAACGGGCTTTTTGTAATGGTCCCTGAAAATACAAAGGCATCAATAAGTGTTCATTCATTCACAGATGCATCTTCCTCATATGCCTATAAGACAATAGTCATATGCGGCAGGGAGTCCAGTGTAAGGTTTACTGAAGTTAATGAATCAACTGGGGAAGGAAACGGCATACAGGGCCAGAATATATATTTCTTCGCGGACGAGTATGCTAAAGTGCAGTTCCACTATCTGCAGGACAAGAAGGAGACCGTAAGGGACATAACTTTCGTCAAGCAGTACCTTGGGAAATATGCGGACTTTTCCTTTTTCCACATTAACCATGGGGGCTCAAAGGTCCTGTTTGTGGATGAATCACAACAACTTGGCGACGCTTCCAATTTCAGAGTATATGGTGTCAACTTCTCTGCCAATGACCAGAAAATGGACATAAGGGACAGCAGTTTCCAGGCAGGGCTTGAATCAACGGCAGATATACAGGTAAGAGGAGTGGTCACGGGAAGAAGCTCAACCATTCACAGGGGGAACATTGACCTGGAAGAGGTTGCAATGAAATCTTCCGGTTTCTACGATTCCAAGATACTCCTGCTTTCCAAGGAAGGGTTCGCCAACAGCAAGCCTGGACTCGAAATCAAGAACAGCAATACCAGGTCCAAGCATGGCTCCTCCATAAGCAATGTCGACGAGGAACAGATATTCTACCTCAGATCGAGAGGAATAGACGACCTTGTGGCAAGAGGAATGGTGACTGCGGGGTTCGTTGGCTCGGTGATAGAAAAAGCCAACGACGAAGAATTTACCCGAAAGGTTTACCAATACGCAGAAGGTCTTGGAGCCAATGCTTTCCTCGGAACGGCTTAAAGAAGACTTTCCGTTTTTTAAAGGAGAGGGTAAAACCCTCATTTATCTTGACAATGCAGCTACAACCCAGAAACCATCTGCGGTAATAGATGCAATTACTGATTTTTACACCAGCCACAACAGCAATGTTCACAGGGGAATATACAGATTAAGTGAGGAAACCACTGATCTTTACTGGAAGGCCAGAGAAAACATCTCGGGATTCGTTGGATGCAGGGATGCCAAACAGCTTGTTTTTACAAGAAACGCAACAGAATCCCTGAACTTGCTTTCCTACAGCCTTGGAAAAGATCTTCAGGAAGGAGATGAAGTTCTTCTCTCCATAATGGAGCACCATTCCAATATTGTCCCATGGCAGTTTCTCAAGGAAAAAGGCGTCAAACTGAGGTTTGCAGACATCAATGAAGACGGCACCCTGAACATGGAAGATTTCAGAAGCAAGCTGAACAAAAAGACTCGCATCGTTTCCATAACGCAATGCTCAAATCTCCTGGGAACAATTAATGATGTCAATGCACTGGGGAAGCTAGCGCACGACAACGGCTCTATTTTCATCGTCGACGGGGCCCAGAGCGTTCCACACATGCCGGTTGATGTCTCCAGAATGAATTGCGATTTCATGGCCTTTTCAGGGCACAAGATGCTTGGACCCATGGGCATAGGAGCCCTGTACGGCAGGTTGGAGTTGCTTGAAAAAATGGCCCCGTTCAATGGTGGCGGAGAAATGATTCATGAGGTTTACAAGGACCATTCCGTTTGGGCGGACCCTCCACAGAAGTTCGAGGCCGGAACGCCAAATGTGGAAGGCGCCATCGGGCTCTCTGCCGCCGTGGATTACCTTCGCAAACTTGGAATGGAAAACGTCCGTGAACACGAGAAGGACCTCATGAGCTATACACTGGAAAAGGAGAAGGAAATGGACGTGACAGGCTTAAAGTCCTACGGGCCTGGAGACGTGAATTTCAGAGGAGGCATTTACGCTTTTAATCTGGGGGAACTACACCCTCTTTCTCTCGAGGATGAGATTTCCCAGATAGACATGAAACTTGGAAATGCAATACATCCACATGATGTGGGGACCAGCCTTGACAGCGACAATATCGCTGTAAGGGCAGGACACCATTGCGCTATGCCGCTCACTCACAGGCTCAATGTGGTTGCAACGTCACGGGCATCATATTACATTTATAACTCCCGCAGTGATATTGATAAGCTGTTTGACTCTTTGAGGAGAATACAGGTGACATACTCATCATGACTGAAGAGGAAATAAACACAGAAATACTGCTCGACCATTACAGAAACCCCCATAATTATGGCCAGCTGGAAAACCCTTCATCAAAAATCCTAGAATATAATCCAGTATGTGGGGACACAATACAGATGACAGTAAAGATTGAGGAAAGCAGAATTTCAGATGTAAAATTTGTAGGGCGGGGATGTTCAGTGAGCCAGGGCACCGCATCAATGCTGACCGATCACGTAAAGGGAAAAACAGTAGAGGAAGCGAAGGGAATCACACAGGAAGACGTACTGGCTATGCTTGGTCTCTCACTGGGCCCAAGCAGGGAAAAATGTGCATTATTATCTCTAAACACCTTACATAAATGTATAAAAGACTATGAGGAACACGGAGGAAATACAAGTGACTAAATTCAAAGTATCAATAGACAGATCTGCCTGCATAAGCGATGCAATATGCACTGCCATTTCCAGCAACTGGTTTATGGACAAAGACGGTAAAGCTAGCTTCCACAGGGAATTCATCGACGAATCAGAGTATGATAATAATCACGAGGCAGAGATATCCTGCCCGGTGTCCATTATAAAAATAGAAAAAATATCCTGATCCCGGTTATTTATAGAAAAACACCGAGAATCTGGATATCATAAAGCATGTCAGCAAGCTGCCCCATGCCCTGGAGAACCGGCATCTGGTTATAGTTGCCAACCTCCATCTTCTTGACTGCTGATTCCAGCGTTTCGTTGGTGTTCGTAACAACTGGTGCCTTTATCATAACTTCACGCACAGGTTTGTCCGGTAACACGATATTCCTCTTTTCTATGAGGTATGTAACCACATTCCTGATGCCCTCCCAGGACCACGGATCCTCATCATCCGCCATTCCTGTTTCCGAAAGGTGATGACTTGTTCCCACATCCACATTCTCAAACAGGTCCCTGTCAGTAATAAGACCCACAAATTCTCCATCAGAATTTACAACGGGGCACGCATAAACCTTGGAGAGCCTCATGGTCAGGGAAACCACATTTAATGGGGTGTTCTCCCAGACAGGTATGGCAATGCTTTTCAACACCTCTTTCACTCTCTTCTTCCCGTACCTGGCTGTGACTTCCCCAAGGAAATTCTGTGGGGTAAGAATTCCAACAATCCTCTTTTCATCATCAAGTACAGTCAGGTGCCTCCTGTTCTGCTCTATCATTTCGGTGGCCGCCTTCTCGATGGGATCGTTCTGATTAACAGTCTCCGCCCTTCTCATGGTCATGGCGGTCTGCGTTTCATCAGGATGGTCAAAAATATCCCTCCTGCTGATGATTCCTGCGTATTTTCCCTTGGTATCTGTAAGGGGAAGTCCTGTAATGTTGTTCTTTATGAGTGACTTAATGATTTCATTGACTGTGCTAGGCACCTTGTAGGAAATTGGGTTCCTGGTCATTATATCCGCCACGATCTTTGACATAATTTGTGAATATATGCTCAATATATTAATTCATATTCTAAAATATGTTCAGACTTAAAAGGGGAACTGGGAGCGAGGGCTCTCCTGTGCACAATAAACGGATAAAAATTATGGTAAGGAAAACTCCTCACCTGGTTTCAGGACTTTTACCTGAGTTGAGTCTCCGGCCAGCTTCCTGAAATTTTCAGGGTCCTGTTCAATGGGCGGGAAGGTTCCAAAATGCATTGGTATCGTGTAAGTTGCACCAACAAATTTCGCAGCCATTGCAGCCTCTTTTGGACTCATTGTGAAAAATCCGCCTATTGGGAGAAGTGCAACATCCGGGTGATAGAGCTCCCCGATAAGTTTCATGTCACCAAATAGTGCGGTATCCCCAGCATGGTAAATCGTCTTTCCGTCGCCAGATACCAGCACGCCGCATTCATTTCCCGAATGGACAGCCTGTGTGAGTCCCATGCTCACATCACCAAATTTTGTCATATTGCCCTTGTTCATTCCAATGAAATTTCCCTCAGGAACTCCCTGCTCTTCCCCCATTCCTGCCAGTTCAAACATCCCCACAATCTTCGCTCCTGTTCTCTTGGATATAGCAAACGCATCTCCAAGGTGATCCATATGGTTGTGGGTTACCATGATGTAGTCCGCCTCCTTCACATCTGATTCCTTCATGGCTGCCTTCGGGTTTCCTGAAAGGAACGGATCAATCAGTACCTTTGTCTTGCTGAATGTAACCATCCAGGCTGCATGTCCTAACCATTTTAGTGTTACCATTTTCTCTCCTCAATGCAATTTGGGATTTGTATAAACGATTTTCCATATCAAATGAGAATTGCATTATTTTATGCTGTAACTCCCAGGAGGGTTAGAAATAGCACAGGCATGCCCACAATGAGCCCCACCTTCATGTAATAAATGGGCGAGATGGTGAGACCACTTTTCCGTTTCAGAGTGTGGAGCCATACCAGCGTGGCAAGGGATCCAATGGGGGTGAATTTTGGACCGATATCATTCCCAATGACATTGGCGTATACTAGTGAAGAGGAACCATGCATTCCCGAGATGGCAAGGTTGCCGAGCAGTACGGACGGCAGGTTGTTCATCATTCCTGCAATTGCTGCAAAGATGAATCCAGACAGCACCACCTGAACCGGATTGTATAGTCCGGAGAGTGATAAGAGGAGCGCGGAAAGCATGGAAGTGAGCCCCTCCCTTCCAAGCCCAAAGACAATAATGTACATGCCCAGTGAAAAGAGAACTATCTGCCACGGGGCTTCCTTCAAGGGCTTTACCATATCAATTCTCTTCCTGATCCTGGACACCAAGAGAAGGGAAATAGCCGCGGGAATCGCAATAAAGGAAACAGGGATGGAATAAAGGCCGCTGATTGAGTAAGCGACAAGCAGGATAATGATTAGCGGGAGGCTCAACCTGAAAATCAATGCGTCCCTTATGACGAGAGCCTCATCCTTCATGTCCTCCATGTTTATCCTCTGCGGGATGTCCTTGCGGAAAAACAGGTACAGGAAAAACATGCTCGAACCGATGCTTATGATATCAGGAAGCAACATCCTGATTGCGTACTCAAGAAATGTTATTTGAAAATATTCTGCGGAAATAATGTTCACCAGATTGCTGATGATTAGGGGCAGGCTGGCCGAATCAGCGATGAATCCGGTTGCCATTATGAAAGGAAGTATTCCTTTCTGTGATACCCTGGCCCTCTTCAGGAGGAGATAGATGATAGGTGTGAGAATAAGGGCTGTGCCATCGTTTGCAAAAAGGGCTGAAATCGCAGAGCCAAGAAGTATAACAAGGACGAAGAGCGCTTTTCCGTTTCCACGGGAAAATCTGGCAATCTTTATTGCTGTGTATTCAAAAACCCCCGCTTCATCCAGGATCAGGGAAATGATGATTATTGCCACGAAGGTAAATGTGGCGTTCCAGATAATCCCCCAGACTATGAGTACATCTGTGAAATTAACTGCTCCCACCAGGTAGCTCAACAGTGCACCTGCCAGGGCTGAATAACCTATCTGAATACCTTTCGGCCTCAGGATCACAAGAATGAGTGTGAAAATGAATACGCCGAGAGATGCCAGGAATAGATAACTCATGGAAGCCTATCCGTTATATGTGCAGTGTGTTAAATCCTATCTATATAGGGTAAAATTGGAAAAGTCAGTAATATGGACTGATATATATCTAAGAAAATTACTGGGCGCGATAAATCTTATAATCGCTGGCTATACCTTTAGCTAATGATTGGAGCTATTCTGGCCGGTGGTTATGGAAAAAGGCTGAAACCAATTACAGACGAAGTACCCAAGGCTCTTGTGCAGATAAGGGAAAACTATACAATTATGGATCGCCAGATATTTGACTTTATCAACATGGGCGTCAAGGAGATCTACATTCTTTCTGGATATCTGGGGGAAAAAATAGAGGAGAGGTACGGCCAGAACCATCAGGGAATTCAATTTCACTACCTAAGGGAGGAGAAACCACTTGGAACGCTCTTCTCCCTGAAAAGCCTCATCTCAGAAAGGTCAGATGAGGATATTGTTCTTCGAAACGGAGACACGGTTACCGACCTGAATTTCAGGAAATTCATTTCTTTCGCCCAGCATTCAACATATGCCCTTACAATGTTTGTTACAAGAATGAAGAGCCCATTCGGAATTGTGGATCTTCTGGGTGACCAGATAACACAATTCAGGGAAAAACCAGTTCTCGACTACTACATAAACGCAGGCATCTACTACATCAAAGAATCGGCCTTCGACCTTTTCTTTGATGATTATGTAGACAAGGAAATTGAGACTACCGTTTTTCCAAAGCTTGCCAAGAGAAAACTTACCGGTGCGTACACGGAGGATACAATGTGGATGGGCATAGACAGCGAGAAAGACCTGGAAATTGTCAGAAGGGAATACTCAAACAGGTCGGACTTCAGGTGGGGCTACATTAAAAACCTCTATGAGGAAAATGGGAAGAGTTTCAAGGAATATTTTGTGAAGGCCGGGGAACACGTCAAAATAGACCCTGGAACAAACAGTATTGTAAGGATCAGTTCAGGAAACGGCGTATATTCCAACGCTTCGTCCAGTAAGTATGGTTCCGGGGATGTTATACAGCTTAAGGAAGAGACGAATTTCGAACCACACGAGAACACTCACCTTGAACTGATTTCTATTTAGGTCAAATTTTTTCAAATTATCCCCTAAAAACTCTCAGAAAGAACTAATTTTTTACTAGATATGCTTTATTATCCTGCAATTCGATATTCGTAAATATAGAAAACAATTTCAGGGAAAGTTTAATATCTAAGTAGCCATAGAACGACGATTTCTATGACCGTTATGACTAGGGACGTGCTGATCAAGGCACTGGAGAAAACCTATGGGCGCAAGGGAATGGTCAAAGGGGACGTAGAGGATCTCTGTGATTTTGTCCTCTCCTTTTTCGGTTACGACGACTACGTACTGGATAATGTCTTATCAGCGCCTGAAAGGGATGTCTTCTACAACCTGGAAGAATACGGTTTCCTTGAAACGCACAGGGAAGAGGTAAATATTATCAAGGGGAGGTCATGGAGAATAAACCAGTGGACCTACAAGAAGGACAATATTTACAAGGCCGCAGACGGAATAGAAGAGGAAGAGCCTGAGGCAAATATTTACGATGAAATTTTCAAGGAACTGGAAAGCTGAGGCTCATGTAATATAGGGGCCCAGTATTTTGGGCCAAATTATTTAAAGAAAGCCTAGAGAATTGTAAGCTCTTTGGGGAACTTGTTGAAGGGCCTGCATTTTCCATTGCGGAATGCTGCGGTGTCCTCTATGCGTACTCCACCCTTTCCTGGCAGATAAATACCTGGTTCAATGGTGAACACTACATTTTCCTGAATAAGGCTTGTGTTTGTGGGAACAAGATATGGGTCCTCGTGAACTGAAATTCCAAGCCCGTGCCCCAGCCTGTGGATAAACCTGTCGCCAAATCCTCCCTTCTCAATTATTTCCCTTGCTATCCTGTCGGCATCTGCATAGGTATGGGAATCCGTCAGTTCCGAAATTGCAGTTTCTTGTGCCTCCCTGTTTATTTCATAAATTTTCTCTATTTCGGGCGGAGCACTTCCTATGAAGACGGTTCTTGTAGTGTCCGAGGAATACCCTTTATAGCTTCCCCCGAAGTCTATGACAATGGGTTCATTCTTTCTAATCTTCCTCTCATTGGGCGAATGGTGAGGAACTGAAGAGTTTTCTCCAGCTGCAACGATACTGGAGAAGGCAATTCTGTCCAGCCCGTTTTTCATGAAGTTGCCCTCCAGGATGGAAGCAACCTCCCTTTCGGTCATTCCTTCACTGATCTCATCAAGGGTGGTCCGGAGAGCCTTCTCTGATCCCGAAATTGCAGCTGATATCCTTTCTAATTCTTCACCATCCTTGAACATTCTCAGTGGTGAAATCATGTCATCCGCCGGTTTGGTCTTTGCATTTGAATGATGGAAAAGTGGGTAGTACTGGAAATAAGGAAGCGCGCCATCTATTGCAATAACTGAGGGGTTTACGCCAGAAATAAGGCTTTCTGCGATCCTGTATGGATTGTCGTTATCTGTCCAGCTGTACACATCAGTGATCCAG
>JBJKQJ010000074.1:0-10224 GCA_046705445.1 Thermoplasmataceae archaeon | reverse complement strand
TGCATATACTGCCCAGGAGGTGTTGAGAACAATTCACCTCAAGCCTATACAGGGTTTGAACCTGCTGCGTTAAGAGGGCGGGATAACGATTACGATTCTTACAGAATTGTATTCAATAGGCTGAAGCAACTGGAAACCATTGGGCATGACACCAGCAAAATTGACCTCATCATCATGGGTGGGACCTTTACCGCGAGATCAAAAGAATATCAGGAGAGTTACATAAAGGGCTGTTTCGATGCCATGAACAGGAACATTGCCCCGAATCTTGAGCAGTCAATTAGGCTTAATGAAACATCCGAGAGAAGATGTGTGGGACTGACGGTTGAAACCAAACCTGACTGGTTTATGGAGAAAGATATAGATCTCGCACTTGATTACGGCACTACAAAGGTGGAACTCGGTGTTCAGGTGCTGCACGAAGAAGCTCTCAAACTCAATGGCAGAGGCCATGGCATTCAGGAAGTGGTCAGGTCCACTCAATTATCCAGGGATGCAGGCCTAAAAATTGTGTATCATGTGATGCCGGGCATGTATGGTACTACAATAGAGGATGACAGGGCCAGTTTTGACCAAATGATTTCTGATCCGGATTTTAAGCCGGATATGCTCAAAATTTACCCGACCCTCGTTGTTAAGGGAACATCCCTATACAGGTTATGGAAGCAGGGAAAGTATGTTCCTCCAGATACTGAAAGCGTAGCTGATCTGGTGGCTTATTTTATGGAAAAGATGCCCCCATGGATACGGGTGCAGAGGATGCAGAGAGACATACCTGTGAAATTTATAGAGGCAGGAGTAAAGCGAAGTGATGTAAGGAATATAGTTGACAGCAAGCTCAGGGAACGGGGCGTAAAGACCATGGAAATCAGGAGCAGGGAAATAGGCATATCACACAGCAAATCCATGGATATGAATCTTACCAGAAGGGACTACGAGGCAGCATCGGGCAAAGAGATTTTCCTTTCATACGAAAATTCCGAGAGCATATTTGGTTTCCTGCGACTTAGGCAACCCTCCAGTAAGAACCATCGCACTGAGATGAACGGCAGTTCAATAATAAGAGAAATTAAAGTTCTAGGGGAAGTAGTTCCTGTGGGAGTCCATTCTGAGGAACTCTGGCAGCACAGGGGCATCGGAAGAGATTTAATCAGGGAAGCTGAACGGATTACCCAGGAGGAACTGGGCCTGAGCAGGATTCTAGTCATAAGCGGCGTTGGTGTCAGAGAATATTTCAGAAAACAGGGATATGAGAGAATAGGTCCTTACATGGGAAAGGCTCTAAACTGATTTACTGCCAATTATACATGTCCCTAAATATTTACGTAAATAAAGCTTTCAGGTCATTTTTAAATACTCTCTTTACATTAAAGTGGGAAACCGATGATTGTTGCGTATGTGGCGGTTGGGCTTATTGTCTTAGGTCTTGCAGCTTACCTCTTTTACACAATAGTCGGAGCTGAGAAATTTTGAATTATGCTGGTTCGTTGTTTTTGTCTACCGGAACGCCGTCGTTCTGGGGTAACTTCTTCCTTAATAACCGAGTTGTTTCAGGCTCGTTCATAATTCTGATCTACATCGGCATAATGTCAGTGATGGCATTTCTCATTTCCGGATATATAAAAAAACTCTATCTCGGTGAACCTACATTCCTTGATCCCGTATCTGGCAGGATAGTTGCTTTCTTTGAGAAAATTTTCGATGAGAATAAAAACAAGACCATGAAATTCAAGGAATATTTTTTAAACATTTTAATTTTCAACGCCTTTGCTGGCCTTATTACATTTTTTGTTCTTTACTTTCAGAATTTCCTTCCGTTTGGGGGAAGTTATTCTCATTTTGATGCGTCTTTGACCTTCAACACAGTTGCAAGTTTCCTTACCAATACAAACCTGCAGCATTATTCCAATCCTCTTAGCCTGACTTATTTCAGCCAGACTTTTGTCATTACCGGCCTGATGTTTATTGGGTCTGGAACCGGATTTGCAGCTTCCATGGCATTTATACGCGGAATACTGAATGACAAAGGGTTCCTCGGCAATTTCTATCATGATTTCCTTGTTTCCATATTTTACCTAATTCTACCACTCTCCATTGGCCTCACAATCTTACTCCTCCTGTTTGGTGTTCCGCAGACTCTGGCCAGTGCAATGCAGGTTCACGTTATGGGTGGTACCGGGATTGTCAACATTCCACTGGGTCCGGTTGCCACAATGGAAGGTATCAAGAACATAGGCACGAATGGCGGTGGATTTTATGGGTCAAATGCAGGCTTTCCATTCGAGAATCCAAACTGGTTTACCAACCTTTCAGAGTTCGTGGGGTTCACACTTATTCCATTAGGCTCCATATTTTCTCTTGGCAGGGTATTCAACAGCAAAGGTTTCTCAAATATGCTTTACGCGGTGGTCATGATTGTTTTTCTTTTCACCACCTTTTTAACATTCTTCGGAGAGTACACCGGAATTCCAGCTCTTTCCAGCTTAGGAACATTGTACACGGGCAATATGCTTGGCAAGGAAACGGCCATTGGTTTGTCCCAGAGTTCCATATTTGCAACTGGGGCCGTTTTTACTTCAACCGGGGCATCCAACTCTGCACTGATTGCATTCACACCTGCAGGTACTCTTGGAATACTTGGGAACTTGCTTCTCAACGATCCAATAGGAGGCGTGGGAACGGGCATAATGAATCTCTTCATGTTCGTGATTTTTACTACTTTCATTACTTCATTAATGGTAGGTAAACTTCCAGAAATTATGAGCTTAAAGTTAAGTTCAAAGGAAATTAAATATTCAACACTGTCACTTGTCACCCACCCTCTACTTGTTTTAATACCGTTTGGAGTAACAATGCTCCTTCCAGCACTGCTGGCTGGGTTTCCCGCAACAAGACCAGATCAGGTTACAACAGTCCTTTACGAATTCGGAACAGCGGCTGCCAATAATGGTTCGGAAATTGGCGGGTTCCTCACCAATCAGGCATACTTCAATTATCTGGACGGCGTAATAATGCTTCTTGGAAGATTCCTTCTGATGGGCTTTCAACTGGCAATAGCGGATTCATTCTCTTCCAAGAGCCCGAAGGTTGAGTATGGCAGAAGCATAAATCCAGGCACATTTCTCTATGGCCTGATGCTTCTCACGGTCATGATTCTGCTTGGTGTCCTTTCTTTCTTCCCAATTCTCGCACTTGGGCCATTCCTGTCGTGGGCAAAGTCATTCAGTTTATCCATATTGGGGGTGATCCATTGAGGCAGGGAATGAAAGTTCTGATTCAGGCTCTCAGGAATTTTGATCCTAGGTACCTATTTACAAATCCTGTGATGTTTGTCACTGAATTTGCATTGGTGATATCAATCTTCATTTCTCTCTTTCCATCCTGGTTCAATGCTCCTTCAGGTCCCCCATATACTTACTTTTATGTAGCCGTAGTGGCAAACCTATTCCTTACCCTTTTCTTCTCCAATACAAGCCTGGCAATATCTGAAAGTAAGAGCAAGGCCATCACGGACTCACTAAAGCAACTCAAGATGGAAGTAACTGCTAAATTGATCGTTGGAGACGAGATCAAGGAGGTAAATTCCTCTGAACTGAAGAAAGGAGACATTCTCCTGATCGAAGCAGGCGACATAATTCCCATTGACGGTGAAATTATTGAAGGAACAGGCTTTGTGAACGAGTCCAATGTCACAGGGGAATCCAGGCCGTCCAGGAAAATATTTGGAGATAGCGTTACAGGCTCCACCAAGCTGGTAACGGATACTTTGAAGGTAGTTGTAACCAACAATCCCGGAGAAACATTCCTTGACAAGATGATATCCATAGTTGAGAACTCGCGGCGCTCCAGAACACCTAATGAAATCTCCCTCACAGTATTTCTGTCAGGAGTTACCCTGATTTTCCTGATCGTTGTGTCAGCACTTTTCAGCACCATCTATTTCTCGGGACTCACTCCAAACCTTATGATTCTCATCGTTCTTCTGATATCACTGATCCCAACTACTATTGGTGGGCTACTTCCAGCAATTGGTGTTGCATCTATCAACAAGATTTCACAGTACAATGTTATCGCAAAGAGCGGAAAGGCTATTGAGAATGCAGGAGACATAGATACAATAATTCTTGACAAAACCGGCACAGTTACTATGGGAGAAAGGGAGGCTGTGAAGTTCTATCCAAACAAAGGCGTCAATTACAAGGATTTTGTCAGGTACTGTTCCATGAGCTCTCTGGATGATCTCACAAAGGAGGGTATGTCCATTGTGAAGCTTGCTGAGCGCGAAGGCATCAACGTTAAGAAAGAAGATATGAGAGATTACAAATTCGTGCCTTTTTCAGCAGAAACGAAATCTAGCGGTATCAAGTCCAAGGAAGAGGAAATCTTCAAGGGTGCACTCAAAGCTATTGAGAAGAAGTACAACCTTTCAGATATTTACATTGAAGGACTTTGCAAGGAAGTGTCACTCAGAGGTGGAACTGCTCTTGTAGTGGTAAGAAATGAAGAGTTTGCCGGGGTCATCGAGCTGAATGATCTTCTTAAGCCAGGAATAAAGCAGCGTCTGGAACGCCTGAAGAAGATGAACATTAAAACCATCATGTGCACCGGGGACGACGAGACCACCGCAGCATACATCGCCAACGAGAGCGGGATTGATGAATATGTGGCCAACAGCACTCCCATGGACAAGTATAATGTAGTGCTAAAGGAGAAGGAGCAGCAGAGAATGGTGGCCATGGTGGGCGATGGCACAAATGATGCGCCAGCACTCTCCAGAGCTGATGTCGGGCTGGCCATGAATAACGGAACTCAGGCTGCTAAGGACGCTGCAAACATGGTAGATCTTGATAATGACCCTACGAAACTTATGGATGTAATTTTCCTGGGAAAGCAGGTGCTGATTACTCGAGGTGCCCTGTCAGCCTTCAGTGTCGCCAATGACCTTTCCAAATATTTTGTCATCGTTCCTGCAATGTTTACGATTCTTCCAGAACTGGATTTTCTTAACATTCTGAATCTACAGAACCCAATTGTTGCTATAACGGCAGCCCTGATTTTCAATACCCTCATCATTCTGTTTTTAATTCCCATGGCCATAAGAGGAGTGAGGTACAGGCCAACATCAATTGGCGATCTCCTGAAGCGTAACGTTTCAATATACGGACTCGGCGGAATCGTGTTGCCCTTTATCCTCATAAAAGTGATCTACACCATAATGGTGGCGGTGGGGGTGACATGGTGAAGTATAAGCGACTTCTGAAAGGTTTCGTGTTCGCCTTCACTTTCCTGTTCATACTTGGTTTTGTCTATCCTACCGTTACTGCGGAGATTACACAGGCTGCTTTGCCATACCAGTCGTCAGGATCTCCTGTAGAAATCAACGGCACAGTATATGGTTCATACCTTCTTGCCGATGCCTTTAACGCTTCATATTTCTTCCATCCAAGACCTTCAGCAAACAGTACATATCCTATCGACACAAATAACACACTAAACCAGACGGAACATTATCTGCATCAGTTTCAGGCAGAGAACCCATCCGTGAATATATCACAGATTCCGTATGCAATGATAGCTTACTCCGCATCTGGACAGGACCCTAACATTCCTGTCCTTGGAGCAGTGGACCAGGTTGCCAGGATAGCAACATCAATTTATAATATTGGCCATAACGCAAGCGCGAATATATCGATTCGCGGGATTGAATCGCAGCTCAACTCACTCATTTATGAAAAACAGCAGAGAAATTTCCCCATATTCGGCACATTTTACGTCAATACCGTTTCTCTTAATGTCTGGATCATCAATTATATGATCAACACTAAGATCATGCCAGCCGGCCTTCTCTCCTGAACATTATTTCTTCAGAACTACTATGTCCTGGACAGTGGATTTTACCAGATTCTTGATATTGGAATTGAATCTGACTTTCCCACTTCTACCGTCTTTCACTCCGAATACAATGAGATCCGGCCTCTGGTCCCTTATTATGAGGTTCATTTCATCAAGCAGGGAGGTGGAAAAACTTGGCCTTATCACTGAGATATTCTCCCCATAAGTGGAGACCATTTCACCCATTCTGTCAAACACTGTGCTGAAACCATGGGTCTTCTTTTTGTCGTACTTTCGCAGATCTGCAATGACAAGATCTGAGCCCAATGCCTGTTTCAAATGCATAGCCAGTGAAAATGAGGCCCTGGTGTTCAACGTTTCACAGAGTGGAATCAGTATCTTCCTATATGGAAAAATGCTACCTTTTATGCTAAATACTGCAGTGGGGATGTCTGAATTCTTTATTACATAATCTCCAATGCCGCCAAACAGTGAACCGGAAAGTATGGACCGCTTGAAAGTTCCTAGCATGAGGAGGTCATAATTCTTGGTTGAAACTTCTTCAGTGATTCCCTGCTTTACGCTGCGTGACGTCCTCACCTTTGGAATTACCTTGATGTTCCTTTCCTTCCCGTCACGATAGGCGTTTATTATTACGTTGACCTTATCGCTCCATGTTACCTCTTTCAGTTCTTCTTTAATTGTAAGTGCGGTAATTTCTGTGTTGTAGGTATCGGAGAAATTGAAGGCAAGATCCAGAACAACCCTGGAACGGTCCCCCTTTGCCATGGGGACGATGACTCGATCAAATTTCAGGAGATATGCTCTGGACGACTCTAGCATCAGAAAATATATTTAAAACATGATAAATAATCTTTCTGTCTGACAGAATAAACAAATTGATATTGTATTTTATACTTCACTATTCATAAATATATGATGAGGCTATTTGACTTCCCTTCTCATATCACATGCTTACGAATGGTAATGATACTTAGTAACTAGGATCGCCGTAATCGTTGGCATTTTATAAACATGGGGTTGTTTCCAGTAGCTGATGCCCTTTTAGACACCTTATTGGGATTGATTACTGAACCTTGAGAGCTCTTCAAAATGGCACTTGTAAACCTTAAAGAGCCATATTGTAACTAACAATAGTGTTGGGGGGTAACAAAGGCTTTTAGTGAGTTAATCTGATATGCATTCGTGTCTGTTTCTCCAATCGAATTCAGGTATGGCCGAAAAGAAGTAAAGAACATATTCACTGAAGAATCCAAATTGAACTACATGCTCAGAGTGGAAAAGGCACTCGCGCAGGTTGAAGCAGAGTTCAATCTCATACCAAAAGAAGCCTTCCTGGATATCCAAAATGCTGTAGATTCAAAAAAGGTACAGGTCGGAAGGGTCAAAGAAATAGAAGCCGAAATAAAACACGATGTAATGGCCATAGTTCGAGCTTTATCTGAACAGTGCACAATTGGGGAAAAATATGTTCATTTTGGCGTTACTTCCAACGATATAATCGATACTGCTACTGCACTCCAGATCAGGGATTTTTATCATTATCTGATGGAAGGCCTCACTGCACTTCAGGCTTCCATGGCAAAGCTTGTTGAAGATCACAGGCTGACAGTTATGCTGGGCAGAACTCATGGGCAGCACGCAAGCCCAATCACCTTTGGGCTGAAAATGGCAGTATACCTGTCAGAAATCAACAGACACGTTGAACGCGCTGTACAGGCGAAAAAGAGGGTCATTGCCGGTAAAATTATGGGACCTGTAGGAACAGGAGCATCACTGGGTGAAGCGGCTCTGGAAATTCAGGACAGAGTCATGGAAGTTTTAGGTATTTCCGCGGAGACAGCTTCATCGCAGATTGTTAACAGGGACAGGTATGTTGAACTGCTTTCAATACTCAGTGGAATAGCCACGTCACTTGAAAAATTTGGCACGGAAATCAGAAATCTGCAGAGACCTGAAATAGATGAAGTGTCGGAATTCTTTGACAGAAACAAGCAGGTTGGTTCAAGTTCTATGGCGAGCAAAGTAAACCCAATCGAATCTGAGAATGTGGTCAGCCTTGCAAGGCTTGTCAGAAGTTTTATTCTCCCAGAGTATGAAGCAGCTGTTACTTGGCATGAAAGGGACCTGACAAACAGCGCTTCAGAAAGATTCTCCATACCGTATTCCTGTATACTTTCCGATCATATAGTTACCAAAATGACATCGGTATTCGACAATCTTCTGGTAAACAGTGAAAGAATGCTGAAGAACCTTAAATCCGATGACTTTGTGCTTTCCGAAAGATTCGTTTCAGAATTCACAATGGCGGGAGTTCCAAGGCAGGAAGCACATGAAATGGTCAGAAAAGCTTCAATGGATGCATATGCAAACAACACAACACTTATTGAGGGCCTGAAAAAGAATGGTGCCTTGATGAAACTTTCAGAAGATACTGTAAAGAGAATAGCCGATCCCTCCAGTTTCGTGGGTAGCGCCGATCGTATTTGCAAAGTTGTGTTGGCACAGACCGAGCAGGTGAGAAACCTGGCAATGGGGAGTGCATGAATTGGAGAGTCTGAAGCCTGATAAGAACCTGAAGGAGGAAATAGTCTCAGAGCTTGTAGAAGAGGAAAAATCGATTTCAGGTCTTCAGAAAGCTCTCGAAGGTCGAGGAATCAATACCCACAGACTTGTCCTCACAGGTTACCTCAAGGCCCTTGTAGACACCGGCATTCTCAGGGAGAAGGAGATTAAACCCTCCAGGATCTACTCTATCCAGAGCATCCCGGGAAAGGATATTTATGAGCAAGTGGGAACAGCTGCTAGGAAGTATTCACCAGATAACACTGGGGATCATGCCCTGGAGCTTCTTTATTATATATTCAACCGGCCAATATTTGTAAGGGAGATTGAACGCTGCAACGTGGAATTGCCCAGGGAGTACCGTACCGTAGTACCTCAAAGAAGAATGGAGTATGTTGCCAAGCTGAATGAACAGGGAATAAAGGTTCCACAAAATAACCTCATGATGGAGCCACTTTCCAGGGATAATCAGAAACTTCTAATCATGCTCAGGGAACTGGTATTTTCAACGATGGATGTAAAGAGATACGTAATGTCTGATCAGGAAGGCACACAGACTACTCTTGACTGAATTATTTTTCGACAAGTTCTTCTATTATATAGTATCCGTGGGAGTCTTCCCAGATTTTCTTTGATTTCGTTACCTCCAACTGTCTGGTTCCATTTGAGCCTAGAACGAAAGTCTCGTATTCTCCGCCTTCTCCAGAGATGTTGATGCCATATTTCAGGTTCTTTGATTCAAGTTCTTCAATGTAGTTCTCGTTTATGATTCTGCCAAGGTCATTGTCATCAAAACCTTCGGCGGATACTGATACAATCATTGCCTTGATGCCTCTAAGCAGAATCTCATTGAGTATTTCCCGTTGGTCTTTCTTCCAGAGGGGTGTGAATGATTCTATGCCAAGCTTTGTGCAAAGCCTCTCTATTCTTGTTTTCTGGTATTCAGAAGCAATCGCGCCAGAAACAACTGCCTGGATACCCATTCCAGCATAATTTTCAATGGCTGACTTGAATTTTGACTCACAGGTGGTGAACCACGGAAGGCCTAATAGGCCAGCCACCTGTTCTGCTTTCGCAGCATTTGGATAGTGGAACATCATGGAAAACTCTTCGGGTATAACCGTGAGTGCAGCTTCTATATCATACCCCTGCTCCTGGGCAATCTGTGCCGCCATGAATGAGTCCTTCCCTCCGGAAAGCAATGCTATAGCTCTCATTTTCCTATCTTACATGATTACGGTTTTATATATTTACGCAATCGGTTCGTGGTTACATTATGTCAGTAAATGTAGGAGAAAAAGCACCTGAGTTCAGGGCTTTGGATTCAAAGCTGAAAGAAAAGAAACTGTCCGATTATAAAGGCCACAAGACTGTATTGGCATTTTTCCCGGGTGCATTCACTTCTGTGTGCACGAAAGAAATGTGCACTTTCAGAGATTCCATGGCAGTCTTCAATAACCTGGATGCGAAAGTTGTTGGAATAAGCTTAGATCAGCCTTTCTCTCTGGCTGAATTCGCTAAACAGAACAAACTGGAATTTGATCTTCTCAGCGACGCAGATAGGTCAATAAGCAAAACTTATGGCGCCCTTCATGAGAACTTCGTAAATGTCCAGGGTCTAACTGCCTCCAAGAGATCTGTATTTGTTCTAGATTCCGAAGGCACAGTAAAGTATGCCTGGGTATCAGAAGATCCTGGAAAAGAGCCAGATTACGAAACAGTTAAATCAGAACTCTCAAAACTCAACTAAATTCTTAATCCGAGGGTGAAGGTTCGAGCTTTCACCTCCCGGCACCTATTTTGAAA
>JBJKQJ010000073.1:0-18223 GCA_046705445.1 Thermoplasmataceae archaeon | reverse complement strand
GGAAGCACTTTTCAGAAGTTCGTCACAGCCGCTGAAGCCGTTGAGAGGATGGGATTTGAACTGAGAACCTACCTCCTTTTCAAGCCCCTTTTCCTGTCGGAAGAGGATTCAATTTCTGATATGCTCGATTCCATAAGCAAGGCCTCGAAGTATTCAACCGATATTTCGGTAAACCCAATGAATATCCAGAAAAACACCATGGTTGAGTACTACTGGAAAAAGGGCCTCTACCGTCTGCCAAGACTCTGGAGCCTGGCAAGAATCCTTCTGGAATCTAGGAAATATGGTGCCCAGGTCGTTTCTTACCCGACAGGAGGAAACAAGGAAAGGGGCATCCACAACGACTCTAGGGATGCTGATTTGCTGCAACTTATCTACAACTGCTCTCTGGAACAGAATTTTTCTGAGCTGGAAGCATATTATGACTCTGCTGATAAGTCAGCCTATCTGGAAACCCTGGCAGCAGAAGACATAAACGTCTACCAACCAGATCTGGAGAAGCTGATAAAGAGAACCGCAGATGCTTCTGTATTAGTCTGAAGTATCGAACTTATAAAGGCCATTCTGACCATCGGCATCCGGCTTGGTGATTTCCAGTATGTCCCTCTTTTCCATTTCTTCATCCAGCCTGTCTGCAACCTGAATGGCTCTCCTTACAATGGTATCCCAGTATTTTGGAACATCCTCTTCCGGAATTTCTTCGGTCGCGATTTCCGTTCCTCCAAACTTTACAACTATTCCCCTGTATTTCTTGCCCGTTTTTTCCTCCAACATTTTCAGATAGGATGCAAGCTGTGTCTTATGATACTCTTCTATCTTATCAGAATTGGTAGAACTCTTCAATTCTATTGCTTCATTTAGTCCATCGTGGAGAAGGTCAATGACACCAACAAAATCTATTCTGTCAAAGCCCATATAGTGCCATCTGTGTGGAATTGAGTAATACATCCTGTATTCAGCAGTATAGCCTTCGTTTTTCACAAGATTCTGGACATGATTGTGCAGGGCAGTGCCCCTGAACATGTTAAGTTTATCTCTAAGGGTCTCCTCTTTCTCTCCAAGCTTCCTTTTGATCTCCTGATCTGCACTGAAAGAAAGACCGCTGATGCTAAGTCTGTTTAATGGGATCTTTTTTGTGTACGGTTTGCCCTCCACCAGCCCTTTGAAAAGAGCCTCAACTTCATCTTTCCTGGCCATGTATTCTACTCAATTGAAAAGTAGGTTAAAATACTGCTTAAAACCATGGTTAAGTCAAAGATCATTTGTGATGTAAGTGTAATATGCACTTAACCTAAGAAAATTATAGCTGAAACAAATCATGTAATGCAGTGAAGCTTAAGGATATGGGCGAAAGAGCCATTATCGAAAACATCTTCAAAAATTTCCACGTTAAGCAGGAAAAAGATGATTGCGCGCTCATGGATGAAGGTGAAAACTACCTCATGCTCAGTTCAGATATCATTCGTGAGGGTTCGCATATTCCTGTAGGAGCTAAAGCAAGACAGATTGGAAAATTTGCTGCCAATGTTAACCTG
Organism: Thermoplasmataceae archaeon; assembly: GCA_046705445.1. Taxonomy (GTDB): domain Archaea; phylum Thermoplasmatota; class Thermoplasmata; order Thermoplasmatales; family Thermoplasmataceae; genus JAJZOM01. The sequence goes on along the minus strand of JBJKQJ010000073.1, from coordinate 16,688 downwards.
AGTGATATAGCAGGAATGGCAGGTGAACCTCTCGGCCTTATGATGTCGTATTTACTTAATCCGGACACAGAGGAGAGTTATTTCAGGGAGCTCATTGCAGGTGTTTTTGAAGCAGCCAGCCTCCAAAATGCAGAAATTCTGGGTGGGGACACAAAAGAAGGTGAAGAACTTATCATAAGCGGCACCGCGGTAGGTAGGCAGAAGAAAGAGTTAACGCGAAAGAGGAGCGATATCAGAAAAGGTCAGGTTCTTTGCGTAACAAATAAACTTGGAAAAGCTGCTGCAGGATATGTATTTTACACAGCCGGATACCAGAAATCCAGAGGCATAGACCTAATGCTAAATGTGACGCCCATGATAAATGAAGCCAAAAAAATCAGCGAGCATTGCGGCAAAGTAAAGATGGACCTCTCCGATGGCCTTTATTCAAGCATAAGCCAGATGCAAGCTGATTATGGAGCCTCATTCAGGATAGTGGAAGATGAATTGCCAATGGACAGCAATGTCAAGAAAGCTTCAGACATTTCAGGTGCTTCTCTTACTGACATTATGTGTGCTTTCGGCGGAGATTATGAATTGCTTTTTACCATAGACAATGACAACTACAAGGATTTTTCATCGGCTATGGAGGCGGAAGGGATTGCAGTTAGTTTCATAGGAGATGTTTGGAATGGCGAAAATATTCTCTATAATGGCACTCACTGGTCAAAAATTACACACAGTGGTTATGAGCACTTTTCCAATAAACCAAAATTGGGAAGAGTTTGAGAAATTCAGTTTGGAATAATCTTATTGTCATCCTTGGTATCGGTTTTTTCTGAATCCAGGAACTCTTCCTTAAACCTGGTTCCGATCCTCTTGGCCTCTTCCTTCAATTCGCCTGTAAGCTTGTGAAGCCTTTCCTTAAACATACTATATTATCTACATACACCCTATAAATATTTTTCGTTGTTTTTCTGCAAGGGAATTCTTTCGCATCCCGGTTAATAAACGGGTATTTGTCGGCAATTTGTCTGACAAAGTCCTGAAATGCACCATTTACACACTTTTGAAGCTTGGAAAAAGAGCTTTGTTGCATAAGGTGAATTCAATTCCGACGCTATATGATAAGAAACTCACAAAACAAGATGCTTGAAGAGATAAGAAAACTAGATGCGGAAAGAATTGGAATAAGGGAACTGAGGAAACATAATTCAGATCTATATGGGTACTACATGAACTGGCTTGTGAAAAGGGAAAATGCCCTCATTAGGAAATATATCAGGAAATTTGACATATGGCCGGACCTTCCAGGTTCGGTATTGATCCCATCTAAAATTCAGAATTATATAACAACAATCTAATTTTTAAATTTCATCAATTTGACACTAAAAACAATATATCACTTCAAATTCTCGTAATCTGTTGAATATGAATACAGCCTACGAACAGATCCAGGTCAACAGGAGCTTGAAAGCCATAGGAGATGAGATAAGAGACTACTGGAGCAAGGCTGGTATTATTCAGAAATCACTCTCAAGCCCACTCGGAAACAAACCTTTCGTTTTTCTTGAAGGCCCCCCAACCGCAAATGGAAGACCACATGTTGGCCACGCAATGACCAGGACCATGAAGGACTCGGTTCTGAGATATAAATACATGACCGGGCACGACATAAGAAGAAGAACTGGCGGCTGGGACTGCCACGGACTGCCAGTGGAAATAGAGGCCGAAAAACATTTTGGTTTTAAGACCAAGAAGGAAATAGAAGATTTTGGAATATCGAAATTCAATGATTACTGTCGGGAAAGCATCTTCAAGTACATAGATGAGTGGATGGAGGCTGACCAGAAAATAGGTTTCTGGGTGGACCACAAAAGGGCCTATGTTACCTTGAGAAATGAATACATAGAGAGCGAGTGGTGGGCGCTTAAGTCACTTTTTGAAAAAGGGCTCCTTGTAAGAGACTTCAAGATAGTTCCATATTGTCCAAGGTGTGAAACTTCATTGAGTTCACACGAAGTTTCCCAGGGCTACGATGATGTGAAAGATCCTTCCGTCTATGTGAAATTCAAAGAAATTGGCGAAGAAAACACCTATTTCCTTGCGTGGACCACTACACCGTGGACACTCCCCTCCAATGAATTTCTTTCAATTAGTGATAAGATAGATTATTCACTTGTGCAGGTCGAAAACGAGAAATACTATGTTGCTTCAGCAGTGGTGAAGAAAGTCTTTGGTGAGAATGCCAATGTGGTGAAGACCGTCCACGGCAGTGAACTGGTCAATCGCAAGTATGAACAGCTTATCAGGTATTTGCCTGCACCAGAAAACACCATGTTTGTTGTACAGGGCGATCACGTTAACATTGAGGAGGGAACGGGAATAGTTCACACTTCACCAGCTTTTGGCGCAGATGACTTTGACGTAGGTAAGAGGTACGGTGTTGAATTCCTGAACCCAATAAACCAGTCAGGCAAATTCAACGATGAAAGACTGCCTTGGAACGGGAAGTTCTTCAAGGATGCCGATGTTGATATCATAGTACACCTGAAGAAAAACAACCAGCTGTTCAAGTCGGAAAAGGTAACCCACTCATATCCATTCTGTTACAGGTGTGGCACCGCACTCATATATTATCCGCTACAGGCTTGGTTTGTCAGAGTATCCACCATAAGGAAGAAACTTCTTGAAAATAATAGCCACATAAACTGGTTACCAGAGCATCTGAAAGATGGGAGATTCGGAAATTTCCTAAGTGAAGCCAAGGACTGGGCATTGAGCAGGAATCGATACTGGGGCACGACGCTTCCTGTATGGACTTGCCCAAATGAGCATATGAAAGCTGTTGGCAGCATAGCAGAGCTGAAGGAACTCTCTGGGAAGACTCCAAAAGATCTCCATCGGCCATATATCGATGAGATAACTTTCAGTTGTGATAAATGTGGAGAAAAAATGCAAAGAGAACCTTACGTAATCGACACCTGGTTTGATTCAGGGAGCTCGACATACGCGGCTTTGCATTATCCCTTTGAAACAAATGATCTCAAAGATAATTTTCCCATAACCTACATAACAGAAGCAATTGACCAGACCAGAGGATGGTTCTACACATTACATGTCATATCATCCCTTCTTTTCGGTAGAAATGCCTATGAAAATGCGCTTTCAATAGATTTCATCCTTGATGAACAGGGGAGAAAGATGAGCAAGAGCAAGGGTAATTCAGTTTATGCTCTTGATTTTCTGAACGAACATGGTCCAGACCCCGTTAGGGCATTCTTCCTTACAGGAGTACCATGGAGGGCAAAGGCAATAGACAAGAAGTTGATAAGTGAAACCTCAAGGAAACTCTTTGGCACGCTGGCAAATATATATTCATTTTTTGCTTCAAATGCAAATTTAGATCATTACAGATATGCCGGATTCCAGGGGTCCGAGAACAAACTTGACCGCTGGATTGTTTCCAGAACAAATAGTACATTACGCGAGGTCACTGCCAATATGGAGAGCTACAACATGCACATAGCCCTCAGGAACATCGGTGATCTCATAGAAGACCTGTCCAACTTCTATCTGAGACTATCCAGGAGAAGGTTCTGGTCGGAAGAACTCACAGAGGAAAAGAGGAATGCATACGCTACACTTGTTTATGTACTTGAAAAGGCACTTCTCATGCTTGCACCTCTTACACCATTTTTCCCGGATTACCTGTATCTTAAGATTCATCCTGAATCGGAGAGCATACATTTTCAGAAATATCCCGAGCATGAACCAGACTATGTAGATCTAAAGCTGGAGGAGGAAATGAGAGTGGCTTCCTCATTATTGGAAATGACGCGCAGGCTGAGGCAGGAAAATTCAGTAAAGGGCAGGCAGCCAGTAACAGAAATTCTCATAAACTCAGCAGTTCCTTTGAGCGACTATGTCCTTGATGCCGTGGCTCCAGAACTTAACGCGAAAAACATAAGATTTGTAAGCAAGGATGAAAGACCGGTGACCAGGAGAATGAAATTGGTGCTTCAGAAAGCTGCACCTGTGTTGAAAGGAAAACTCCAGAAAGTGAAGACTCTTGTGGAGAATGACACGGGATTGCTTGCAACAAAACTTGAAAAGAATGGCAGTGTTGAGGTTGAAGGGGAACTACTCCCTGCAGATTTCATACAGGTTACCGAAGAGCCTACTGCCAATTATGCCATGGCATCGGATCAGAAACTCTCCGTTGAAATATTTCTAAACCTCGAAATAGATTCTTCCCTTCTCCTGGAGGGGATGGCAAGAGAGATTGTAAGAAGGATACAGGTCATGAGAAAGGAACTGGATCTAAACTACGATCAGGAGATAAATTTATCAATATGGGGAGATAGTAATATTAGTGAAGTGCTCCGGAAATACGGAGGATGGATCAGGAAAGAGACATTGGCTGTATCACTTAAAGAAGAGAAGGAAAACGATGCCAGAGAATGGGATCTAGACGGTGATGTAGTTCTTATCTCAGTGAGGTCGATATAGACGGTAAAAATACCCGACGGAAAAAGGGCATTCATAGTAGGCCGGTTTCAGCCATTTCACTACGGCCATCTTGAGCTTATCAAACAGATACTGAAAGAAAATGACTCTGTCATTATTGGTATTGGCAGTGCCCAATACTCCCACACGCTTAAGGATCCGTTCACAGCGGGTGAACGGCACCTGATGATCTCTTCTACTCTAGAAAGCGAGAATATCTACCAGTTCTATCTTGTCCCTATTGAAGATGTTAATTCGAATCCTTTGTGGGTGGCCCATGTAGAATCCCTTACACCAAAGTTCAATAACGTATACACAAACAATCCCCTGGTCAGGAGACTTTTCAGGGAGAAAGGTTACGAAGTTCATTCCATGGATCTGATGAACCGTGTAGCATGGTCTGGAACACATATCCGCGAAAAGATCATAAACAACAAGAACTGGAAAAAGGATGTACCCAAAATTGTTTATGATATCATAAAAGATATTGATGGGGTAAGCAGGCTGAGAGACCTTTCAAAAACTGATGAGGATGATGAAATTTAGTCTTTTTCAATAATCCTCATAATAACATCCCGGTCAAGTAGTATGTGTGGGATTAGAACATATTCATCAGCCTGGTGTGCAACCTCCGGAACAGTTGTGCTCCACACCACTGCGTCAAACCCTTTTCGCCTGAAAAATGCTGCACAGGTTCCCCCGCCTATACCTACCGCAGATGGTTCAGCCCCTCTAAGATCCTTTATTGCTTTTTTAAGTTCCAGCACAACAGGCGCATCCATCCTTGTTGGGATTGGTGCCTGCTCCTTCTGGGCGAATTCATAAGTTATCTTCGCTTTGCTTTCTCTCTGGAAATCACGGATCTGCTGGTCTATGAAGTCTATAACCATGTCTAGGTCATACTGAGGCAATATTCTGCAATCCATGTAGATGATTTCAGTGCCAGGAATTGTATTGATATTGTCAACATTCCTGTCGTGCCTTGTTGGTTCAAAAGTCGAATCAGGTGGTGAAAAGATCGCATTTGAAGCGTTAAATTTAGCATGAAGTGCTTCATCGAGTTTCAGGATGAATTTCATGCCTTCCCTGTTTGCATTTACAGCCATAAAGGGCATGCTGGCATGATACTGCTTCCCTGAGATTTTAAACTTTATCCACATTATGCTTTTCTCGGCGATTTCTATCTGCAGCCCATCTTCTGTTCCAGCATCTGGCACAATTATGAGATCATTTTCCCTGAATATTGGCTTGTCCAGAAGGTGCTGAATTCCATAGACGCTTCCATTCTCCTCGTCGGCAACAAATGCAAATCCCAGAGTGTATTTCAGCTTTTCCGGTTCAAGATTCTTGAGAATCAGGAGGGAGAGGAATATTGCTTGACCATCATCTGAGGTTCCTCTTCCATAAATTTTCTCACCTTCCACCGTAGTGTCAAAGGGCGGTTTAGTCCAGAGAGTTGGATCCCCAACTGGAACTGTATCAATATGTGGTATAATCCAGAAGGTTTCAGGCTGGTTTCCCACTGTCATTACAATGTTGGACCTTATTGCGCTTGACTTGTCTGCAATGTCGTATCTCTTGTAGTTACTGTATCCAAGTTCATCCAGAATTTTGCAGATTTCGTCAGCCTTCTCCTTCTCTCCGATTCCACCAGATTCAGGAGAAATGGACCTAATTGTTATAAGTCTCTTGGCAACGGTCTTTATAAATTCTTCATCTGAAAGTTCCTTTAAGTTTGCAGGCATGCTTTGCTATAGAGCAACACACATAATATTCCTTTCCAAAGATTGGTTTAAAAAGGTTCTTTAACGCTAAAGAATTATTCCGCCGCAGATGGAGAACAAAAAAAGCAACTTCAGCGAATGGTACAACGAAATCATTGAGATTAGCGGCCTAAGCGACAAGAGGTATCCTATAAAAGGAATGAACGTCTGGTTGCCGTACGGCCTGAAAATAATGCAGAATATTGACCGATCCATAAGACAGAGCGTTGACTCAAGAGATTTCCAGGAAGTAAGCTTCCCCGTCCTCATTACACGTGACCAGCTTTCAGTTGAATTTGACCATGTGAAAGGATTTGAAGGAGAGGTTTTCTGGGTAACCAGGGGTGGCAGGGAAACACTTGACGTTGAGATGGCCCTCAGGCCCACCAGTGAAGCTGCGATGTATGGAATGTTCTCACTCTGGATTAGGTCCCATACGGATTTGCCGCTGAAACTTTACCAGATAGTTAATGTGTACCGGCACGAAACCAAACATACCAGGTCATTCATAAGAATAAGGGAAATCCATTTCTTTGAGTCCCATACTGCACATGACACATACGAGGATGCTGAAAGACAGATGAGAGAGTATCTTGAAGTGTGGAGAGAACTGACAGATACATTGTGCCTGCCTTATGAGGTCCATCAAAGACCAGACTGGGATAAATTCCCCGGAGCAAAATACACACTGGCCTTCGACACAATTATGCCTGGTGGAAGAAGCCTTCAGATTGGAACAATACACCAGTATGGAACCAACTTTTCAGAAACTTATGATATCAAGTACCTTCAGGATGATGGTGAACACGCCTACGCGCATCAGACTACATTCGGATTAAGCGAGCGCCTGCTTGCTGCAACAATCAGCCTTCATGGCGATGATCAGGGTCTGATACTTCCCCCTGGTATAGCACCTGTTCAGGTCATAGTAGTACCAATTCCATCCAAGAATGTGGACACAGATGTATTTGCAAAAAAAGTGAATACCATGCTTCTTGAAGGTGGCTTCAGGTCAAAAGTGGACGATAGGGAGAACTATACTCCTGGGTTCAAGTTCAACGATTGGGAAATGAAAGGTGTCCCGGTGAGAATCGAAATCGGAGAGAGAGAAGTAAACGGCAATAACGCCGTTCTGGTTTCCAGGATAGATAGGAAGAAAGTGAAGGTTGATCTGGCAGAACTCACCGGAAAACTAACGGAGATGCACAACGAGATTAAGCTTACTCTGATGTCCAGGGCAAAGAAGCACTTTGATGAGAATCAGGTCAGAGTGGATGAATTTGATAACTTAGGAGAAGTAGAAGGTTTTGTACATGCGGGATGGTGCGGTGAAAAAAGCTGTGCTGAAAAAATAGAGGAAAAGTATGAATTCGGCACACTTGGTGTTGACCCTGAAAATTCAGGGGAGACAAAATGCATAGTCTGCGGAAAATCTGGAAAGATAGGCACCTTCTCAAGATCTTATTGAAGCGAAATGGCATTTGAAAAATTTAAACTGGCTGTATTCGACATGGATGGCGTCCTTACCCAGCCAGTCAGCAGCTGGGAATACGTTCACAAAAGACTCGGCGTAGATAACTCTACAAATCTTTCTCTATACAGAAGCGGAAGCCTGGCCTATATTGACTTTCTCAGGAGTGATGTGCAGCTCTGGCTTGAACATCTTGGGCCCACCAGTGCAAACACCGTTATTGGAATCCTTGATGAGATTCCTTTAAGGACCGGAATTTTTGAAACCATAAACTCCCTCAAGGGTAAAGGGATCCGAACCGCAATTATTTCGGGCGGAATTTACTGGCTTGCTGAGAAAATAGGGACTTTGAATCACTTTGACGAGATTTATGCAAATAAAATCAAAACTGACCATTCAAACAAAGTTGTAGCCGATGGAGTAGTAATGGTTGACCCCAAGAATAAGGATGCTACCATTAGACAACTGCAGGAAAAGCTTTGTGTGAGCCCCGAAGAGACTATCAGCGTTGGTGACACTCTTCAAGATGTTGGAATGTTCCGCAACTCTGGGCTTTCAGTGGCATTCAATCCTATGGAGGATGCTGTTTCAAAGAAAGCAACCTTCACGCTGAGGGGCAATGATCTGACAGCCATTCTCAAAGTTATAAGGCAGCCCTGACAAAACGACAGCCTTATTTATACCTACAGGCAATTTAGATCAAGATGGAAAAAATCGATCTCTCCACACTTCCTGACAAAACACCAATAGGCGTCAGTTGCATTGATGAACTGACTGCCGGTGGAGTGGAACCAGAAGTTATAACTGAACTTTATGGAGAGGGCGGTGCTGGAAAAACCAACCTCAGCATGCAATTTGCAATCTCAGTGATCAAGGCAGGCGGACAAGTTTTGTACCTGGATACTGAAGGTTTTTCGGCGGAGAGGTTTTTGCAGATTTCAGGCGGAAATAGCGACCTGATGAATGGCCTCATACTTTACAGGGTATCTTCTCTTGAGGATCAGGATCTTGCCATAATGCGCATACCAAAGATTCTTGAAAAATCAAGGGCGATTAAACTTGTTGTCATCGATTCTTTCACTGAATACTTCAGGCTGGAAGCATCGGGAGATGCAGCGGCCAGAGCTGGTAGATTCCAGAAAGAACTTTCCAATCTCGCTTCAGCAGCACTTAGATTCCGGATTCCAGTAATAATTACAAACCAGATTTACCAGAACCCTGATTCCGGGAGTATTCATCCTTTTGGGGGCAACGTAATTGACCACGTTATGAAGGCCATCTACAGGGTCGAAAAATCAAAGGATGGAAAGAGAAAACTTGTAGTGGTTAAACACAGATCAATTAAGGAAGGAAATTCCAGAGAATTCAGGATTACTGAGTTTGGTCTCGATTGTGAGTGAAACGATGGGAGTAGATATTTCAGACATACTGATTAAACATCAGACTTCGTTGAAGGAGCATAACGGGATTACTGTGAGTATTGACGGCTACAATATCCTTTACCAGTTCCTGAGCAGCATAAGACAACCTGACGGGACCCCCTTGATGGATTCTCAGGGCAATGTCACATCCCACCTTTCAGGGATTTTCTATAGAACCATTAATCTCATGGAAGCAGGAATAAAGCCTGTTTATGTGTTTGACGGGAAACCTTCAGAGCTAAAGAACAGAACAATAGAAGCCAGAGTGCTGCTCAAGGAAAAGGCTAAGCTGGAACTTGAGGTGGCGAGGGAGGCAGGGGATCAGGAACGGGTAAGATCTCTTTCCGCAAGAACGAGCCACCTGACAAGGGATATGGTAAGGGAGGCCAGGGAATTGCTAGACTGCATGGGCATACCTAACCTTGAGGCTCCGTCTGAAGGTGAAGCTCAGGCATCCATGATGTCCAGGACAGGAATGGTGGATGGCGTTGTTTCCCAGGATTATGACTGCCTTATGTTTGGGGCAAAACGAGTATTTAGAAATTTCACATATTTTGGCCGGAGAAAAATACCCGGGAGGAACATGTAAGTTAACGTAACACCGGAATTCATGGACCTTAAGGAGAACCTGGGGGCCCTTGGTGTGACCCATCAACAACTCATACAAATTGGCATACTTGTGGGCACTGATTTCAATAAGGGCGTAAACCGTGTAGGAGCAAAGACAGCCCTCAACCTCATTAGAAAACATGGAGATATACATGAAGTCCTGAAAGCAAAGGATACCGAAATAGACAACCTGGAAGAGGTCCTTAACCTGTTCTACAATCCACCATTCAGGGAAGATGTTACAATTGAGTTCTCGAGACCAAGCAAGGAAAGGATCATAGATTTTCTTTGCAACAGACATGATTTCTCGCTGAACAGAATAGAGAACCCCATATCAACCCTTGAATCTGCCCAGCAGAAGCATTCCCAGAAGAGCCTGGATTCGTTTTTTTAGTATTTGGAATTATACCAATTATTTCCTAATACCATACTTGACATAATTAACAAAATTGTAACATTAGAATTGTTGCGAACAACTAAATGAGTGCAATTAGTTTATATACCTTAATAAGTATACATACATACGACAGAACAGAAAAAAACCCTGCTTGATGTATCCCACGTGTCAAAGAGGGGGAGTTCCCTCAGGATCACCCTGCCAAAAAAGGTTTCTGAAAAACTTGGTATCGATCCAGAAGATATACTGGGATATTATGTGGATGGGGAAAGAATCATCCTTGAAAAAATGAAGTAGTAGATTTCAAGATTGAAATATACTTCTTGCAGGGCTTAAAAGTTCATTTAATGTATTGGCGGCTGCGGACTTGAGGTCCATTGGGTGAATTTCATTTTTCAGGTAGGTTTTCTCGAGTTCATCATATGTCTTTACTTGAAGATCGCCACCCTTCTTAGGGGGTCGGTTAATTGTAACTTCATGACCAATGTATGGAAACACAACATGGCGGAATATGTCCATAACCGGATTTCCTTCAACCACACCGGCAGGGCAGAATGCACCTTTGAGCTTCCGGTTCACTTCTTCCACGGAATCAGAAATAAATATGGCCGAATCCGGGTCACTCTTTGACATTTTCTTAAAAGTTTCCATCCTTCCCGTGCCTTTCAAGCTGCCGAGCAGCGGACCATGGATTGATATGACTTTCTTCCTGCCCATCTTTTCGGCCACATCTCTTGCCAGCATATGCGCATGTCTCTGGTCCATTCCTCCAAATGCTATATCCAGGTCCATGTAGAAGATGTCATTTACCTGCATGAGTGGGTAAATGTACTTGCTGAAATCTTTTTCTGCCTCCTCCTCGGTTCTTCCCATTATAGGCAGAGACCTTCTGAGTCTGGCCAGGTTGGAATTCTTTGCAACATTTAACAGGGACATCCAGTAAGCAGGGTCCTTGACAAGATCATTTGCCCAGACAAACTTGACTTCCTCGGGAAGCCCGAATGCAAGCATGCATTTTTTTATGAGTTCCCCGCTTTCTCTTATCTTCTTGAGGTCTCCACCTAGTTTGTCATTGACCATTGCATGCCAGTCCGCAAGAAAAATAATCGTTTCAATTCCAAGTTCTGCAACTTCCTTCATTTTCTTTGCCCACAGAAATCCAGTTGCGAGGTGGGGAAGCCCAGATGGTTCTATTCCAAAATAAGCCCTTATTTTGCCTTCCTTAAGGGATTTGACTTCTTCAGGAGTTATTACTTCCTCCATGTTTCTTGAAAGGGCTTCCAGTGATACCATAAGAGGTTTCGACTATGTTTTAGGACTAATTAATTTTTGCTGGCAAATCTCATTGAAAGAGCAGTGGAAACACCTTCCTGTCTGGTCATGATTCCGTTCAGGTTCACCATACTGCGATCTCATTTCCCGCAGCACTCCAAGGAGTTTCTCCCTGTTTTCCCTTATGTTATCAATCCTGAAGGCCTCGTTTCTGTACTTGAGGACCCCATATGGAACCTGCCTCTCCGGATACAGATCCTCCAGGATGAGGAAGTATGCAACCATCTGGTAAATGTGCCCGTCTCTTGGCCTCCTGGCATCAGTGGTCTTGTATTCGTAAGGAATGAGAGTATTTCCTTTCTGCATCACCATATCAGGTTTGCCAGATATGCCGTAATTATAAGATCTGAGGATTTTGCCCTTAACGCTTAGATCCTGGTATACCTCTTTGCCCTTGGGGATTGCATATTTCTTCTCATGCTTTCTTAGCCTGCCTGCAAGGAAAAAAAGCCCGACAAGGGCCAGAAGAGCCAGGATAAGCCAAAATGAACTCATGTCAATACAAAGTTGTGAAGAGGTATGCTATTATGACTAGCATCAGGGCAATTACTGCCCATGTGGCAATTCTCGCCGCATTGTACCTTCTTTTTAGTGTTGAATGGGATCTTATTCCTTTCTGAATTCGTATGCCGGATCCATTATTCTTTGGCGCTCCTACCTTGTCAAGGTACCAGGCTACATTGCAGAAAATATATTTTGAAATTTCTGAAGCACTGATGTACCGTGACTCTCTTGAACCATCATTAGGGCCTTTCAATATTTATTACCCCGTAAGGAACTTCCTGAGTGAGTCTTATTTTTTTCTCCCTCATGAGGAACATGCAGTAAACGAAGAATGCTGCCCTGTCAAGATCGGTTATATCCCAGAGTTCTTCCATTATGCCAGATACTCCGTTTTGCAAGAGAATCTCATAGACTCTCTGTATCTCTGCTTCAGGTTCTTCGGCATGCATTTCTGATACTATTTCTTCGATAGTGGGATTAAAGTGTTCCACCTGCAGAATCTCCTTCCTTCCATGGGAGTGGGGAGTAACCTTGTATGCCTCTCTCATTGCGTCCAGGAGCTCCACTAGGAAGACTTTTCGCTTTTCCTGGTGTTTAACTGGTTCCCGAACTGTTAGTTCAATTGGTTCCATAAATTCTACAATATCGCCTTCTCCCTCGAGCATATCTTGCTCGTCGTCAAAGACCAGCCTTCTCTCAAGGGAATTTCTGGATTTTTCATTGAGGATTTTCCATGCCTGGTATATTAGATAACCTGCGGCACCAAAATCACGGAAATTCTCATCGACCATGCCAGAGAATATTTTTACAAAGGCTTTCAAGTCTATATCCCAAGGATCTATAGATCCTTCGAGGCACATTCTGAAAACTGAAGCCACAGTCTTCTCCACCGGATCCTTGTACTCAACAGTCGGCACTTCCTGACCCAGAAGCTCCACGTAGTACTTGGTATCACTTTCGAGCAACGTTCCTTGCACAACTATGCTCTGAAGTATTTCCGACTGGTTCATGTCATGGCCTCCTGATCACTACCTACATACTTTTCAAACACTTCTGTGTTTTCGTCATCAAAGCTTGTTACGCCTATGACATTGTCTGCGTATTTTAGCATGGCTTTCCTTAATGATACTGCAAACACCTGTGAAGTATTTGAGTTGGCACGAAACATTTTTCCCACTCGCTCCGCGTTCGCCCCGTCAAGGAACATGTCGACCTCATCCAGATAATATACTGGAGAGGGGTTTATTCTCTGAACAGCAAGTATAAATGATAGGGCAGTCAGACTCTTTTCTCCGCCGCTTAATGCTTCAATCTTGGAGAAATTTGTTCCTTTTGGCCTGGCCCGGATGAATACTTCAGCATTCAGGGGGTCGGCTTCATCCGAAATCTCCAGATGGGCTTCTCCTCCTCCGGATATTTCCCTGTAAATAAGTTTCATGTTTTCATTTATGGCCAGGTACATCTCCATGAATGCGTGTTTCTTCTGTTCATTCAGTTTTGCGGTAAGGGTCTCAAGCTCGTGTTTCTCTGAATTCAGATTATCAACTTCAACTGTAAGGGCTTCTAGATCCTTGGCTACTATTCCATAATCTTCGATAGCTTTCTGGTTAACTGGTCCAAGTTCAGCAAGAGATGCATTACATCCTTCAATCTCCCTCTTGATCTCTGGGACAGATCTCATGTTTTCAAGTACTTCACCTGAGAGAACATCAATCTCCTCCTTTAGCTCTCTCACTTTCGATTCAACATTCTCAATTTTTATCTGTAGTGAAAGTATGATTTCCCTTTTGGCAGATGTATTGGATTTCTGTATCTCCATGCTGTCGTTAAGTTTCCTTATTTCCAGCTCGTTTCGGTTAAGGGCTTCCACTATTTCCCTTGATTTCTCTGATATTTCTGCTTCCACAGCCCTGAGTTTCGCCAACTCAGAATTTTCCCTGAGTGTATCCTCTTGGATGGTCTTCTGCTGGTTCTGCAACTGAGAAAGCTCTGCACTGAACTCTGTTGCCTGCTGGTTAATCTCCTCAATCCTGTTCCTGATATGTTCGAGGTCTGTGCTTATTCTCGTGAGTTCTGAAGAAAACTCAGATTCTTTTTCTCTTAGCCTAGACAGTTCATCCTCGATGGCATTTTCCTTTTCAGCAAACTTGGGCGATAGTTCCCTTATCTCATCGAAAAGTCTTGCCTTATCCTGATCAAGTGTATCCACTGTACCCTGAATGGATTTAAGTCCAGTATCAATTTCCCGAATCTCGCTTTCCACTTTCTTAAGGTCATTCGAGTAGGTTCCGATTGTTGTTTCTATCTGTTCAAGCTGGTTTCTTCCGTCTTCTGATATTTTTTTCAGCTGCTGGTATTCGGTCTGCCTTGAACCCTCGTCTCTGGAGGTTTCCCGTAGTTGCTGAGAGACAGATTCATACTCTGCTTCCGTTGAAGTGATAGCAGCATTTATGTCTTCCAGTTCAAGGGAATATTCCCTCATCTTGGCGGCCAGCACACCCATTTTCTGTTCAGCATCTGCTGCAGATCTGCTCCTATCGATGTAACCACCGGTAATGGCTCCACTGGCTTCGAATATATCGCCATCCATGGTGACAAGCCTGACTCCCACCATGTATCTTCTTGCTGTTTTAACGTCCTGGACAATAACAGTGTCCTGGAAAGCATGCCAGATCACCCCTTCGTATTTTTTGTCAAACGTTACCTTTTCAAAAACATATGCAAGCGCCCCTTCGGATGACCTAACAGTTATGGCTTTGCCTCTGGGTCTGCCTGTAAGCATTTTGTTAATTGGCAGGAAAGTAAGCTTGCCTGCTTTTTCTGATTTCAAAAGATTGAGGCATTCCTCGGCCACTGAATCGTCTTCTACCACAACTGAATTGAGTCTAGCACCTGCAGTAGCTTCTATGGCGGATCTGAAATTCTCTTCAAATGAAATGAGTTCTCTAATTGTTCCATGAATGCCTGAGATCCTGTTCTGGCTTCGAGCGTTCATGATGGTGCTCAGTGCCCTGTTAGAACTTCCGGATCTTACCGAAGATGATGCCTGGAGTTGTGCATGCTCTCTCCCGGCCTTGTTAAGCTCCTGCTGAATCTGGTCTTTTTCCTTTCTAAGTTCATCCAGTTTATTCTTAAGCTTATAATATCTTGAATTGAGATCTTCATAGCTTTTCTTGTTACCGCCAACTTCGCGCTCTATGTCTTTCAGCCTCCATAGGGCGTCTCGGATCTGGAATTCTATGTCCTTCTTCTTTTCCTCGCTGCTGCCTAGCTGCGATGTCAACTGTGAAAGTTTTGAGGTGAGAAGCTGTTTTTGTTCCTGGATTTCTGAAATCTTGAGGGTCAACTGCTTGATCTCGTTATCAGTTTCCCTTATCTTCTCCTGCCTGGCTTGAATTTCTGAATTACTCTTGCTTGATCTCTCCTTGAGAATTCTCAGTTCGTTTGACTTTGTCTGGATGTTCTTCCTTATTTCTGCAAGTGTGCTTCCATTCTCAGTCTTGTTTGATTCAAGCCATTCTATTTTCTTCTGGCTTTTCTTAATTGTCTCATTTCCTTCAGCAAGGTCGCTCTTCGTCTGAGCCACTCTATCCTTTACATTATCTGCACTGATACCCAGTTCAGCTATCCTTACTCTCTTGTTCTCAATTTGTTCCCTTATCTCATTTAACTGTGAATTTCCAGAAACTTCAAGCTTGTGTTTAAGCTCCCTCTCGATTTCCCTCTTTGCTTCAAGCTGCTCCTCAATGTGGGCAATCTCCTCATTTATGGAAGAAATTTCAGCCTGCATTTTCTCAAGATTGTCGTTGTATGATTTCTGTTCCCTGTTCAGGCCCTCAATCTCAAGGTTCAACAATGTCTTTTTAAGATTCGCAAGGCGATCTGTGAGTTGAAGATATTTCTCAGCACTCTGTTTCTCTATCTGCAGTTGATCTCTTCTTATTCTGGTTTGCTCTGTCAAAACTTCTAGCCGTGAAAGGTTGTCGTTTATGGAATCTATTTCAGATTTTGCCTTGTCAATCTGGACGTCAAAGCTCTCAATGCCGGAAATGGACTCCAGTAGTTTCCGTCTCTCAAAGCCTGTCATTTTTACAATATTGTTGATGTCACCCTGTAAGACAAAGCTGTATGAATCAAGATAAATATGAATGGAATCCAACATGTTGGAAACATCAGAGTGCCTTACTCTTGAGCCATTAAGGTAGTAATTTGACTTGTAACCTTCAACATCACCCACAAGTTCTCTCTTGAGAACAATCTTCCTTTCCTCTTCGGGGAGTGAGGCATCATCATTGTCAAGCGTAACAGTGACACTGCAATAATTCCTGTTTCTCCTCTCGTTTGATGATTTGTGAATAAGATCTCCAAGACGGTCAGCCCTGACGGTCTTGGAAGAACGTGTGCCCAGAACAAAGAGTAAGGAGTCTCCAATATTACTCTTTCCACTTCCGTTTGGTCCGCTTATGACCGTAAACCCATTTTTGAATAGGATTTTCTTCTTGTTTCCGAAAGACTTGAAGTTATCCAGCTCAAGGGACTCTAGATGCACATGATCACCTGTCTGACAATTGTCATATCTTTAACGTTTATTCCATATTTAATTATTTTTATATACCTTTTGTTACAGATTAAGGAATTCCTTAATTCATGACGATTATCTAGCTCTAATTATATTCAAATAGTACTTAATACCATATGAAGAT
>JBJKQJ010000072.1:0-6641 GCA_046705445.1 Thermoplasmataceae archaeon | reverse complement strand
CGTGTCTTTAGAGGTTACTACCTGAAAGGGAGAAAGTAGCGCAACGTGTGGGAAGCCTTCCTCATCATTTGTAAGAAGAAAAATCACAGTATTGTCACGGTTTTCATTCTCAAAGTGGAGATAATCCAGAATTCTTTTTGGAAGCCTGTTGCCAAAAGATGTTGACATGAAAATAGTATCTTGAAAAAATAAAAAAGGTTAAGGTCTTAAAAATTAGACCTTTTCTCTAAGTTTGGAAAGCCTCTCCCCTATCTTGTAGTGCTCTCCCTTTACGATCATTTCTGCATCTTCCCTGAATTCTTCAGGCCAGTATCCCAGCTCATATCCGTACCAGGGGGCAACAAGATTCAATTTCGGAAGGCCAAGTTTCTCCCAGGTCGCCTTTGCCTCCTCCATGAAATCCTTCCTTGGAAGTGAAGTGGGCGGGTACGGGTACTTAATAGTGGCATCAATAAGGACTCCAGAAGCCCCAACTCCTCCAGGGTATTCCTTCTCCTCGTGGGATGCACCGGGGCTGTATGCCGATGGATCAAGTCCTGGCATCTTTCCCTGGATGACTCTCATATCCCTTGCAGGCTGTACTCTCCAGCTCATGGCCCATATGACAGAATCGATATTCCTGATATCAATGTCATCATCAACAACAATGAAGAACTTGCCCCATCTTGTGTCATAGCCAGCTGCCAGGTTAAGCACCTGCCATGGGTGGGATTTGTTCACCTTCTTGATCTTTATTACACACCACTGTGCCTGGCTCATTTCGTGCCAGGCAACGTCAATGATTCCGGGAACCTTGGCGTCATGCTGCAGGAATTTCTTGTAGACATTGTCAGAAGAAATTACCCTTACCTTGCTGCTCTCGCTTGGTGGGAACTGACTCATTATGTGTACGAATTTGGCATTTTTCCTCATTGTAACTGCGGTAACGTCAAATACAGGCCTCAGCCAGACATCCGTTGCCATGTATCCTGTGTATTCGCCGAAGGCGTTGCCCGGCTCCATGTACTCTGTTGAAATGTATCCTTCCACAACAATATCCGCATCTGCAGGCACTTCGATATCAACAGTTTTGGCCTTGACGGTCTCCACAGGTTTTCCGGAGAAACCTCCAGCTACGGTCAGTTCATCAACGCCATAGGGGATTTTTGCCGAAGCAGTGTAGAAGTATGACGGTGCCCCACCTACAATAACTGCTGCAGGCATGGGCTTTCCAAGCTCCTTCCACTCTCTCCAGTGGATAATTCCCTGGTTTCCCCTGTTAATTTCCCACAGTAGTTTCTTTTTGCCAAAGATGTGTGCAGAATAGTTTCCCATATTCTGGATTCCGGTCTTGGCGGATTTTGTAATCACTTGTGTTGAGGTCCTTATCTGTCCGCTGAATCCCGGAAGCTCCACTGGAACGGGCAGTGCCTCCAGTCCCTTTCCATCCTCCAGGAGTTTGTCACCCTCAATCACAACATCATGCACAGGTGCCTTCTCCACCAGCTTTGTGGGCACAGGGTTGACAAGTGCATTTTCCCACTTTTTCTGGATTGCTGCCGTGGAAGAATCCTCTGCCTTGAGTCCAAGAGCATATATTTCCTGTGACGACGCGTAAATTCCAGTTGCGACTTTGATGTCATACTTTCTTCCCTTTGCATCGGTGACATTTTCAAAAAGAAATCCTCTTCTCTCGCTTTCGGGCAGACCGCGGTACTGTAACCTGGCCAGCGACGTTATTCCAGTTTCTTTAACTACCGGCTCATTTATTCTGAACAGTTTTCCTGCCTTTTCAAGAGCTGATAAATAGTCATTAAGGTCCTTATAATAATCGCCCATATATCAAGTACATAAAGTTTGTATAAATTCTTTTTTAACAGAGATGAAACGAAAATATTGAGTGACTACAGTAATTTTGATGCATTTTAAATTGCAACCTGACATAATGTCGAAATTGTCTAAGTAATTAACCAAAAGTTATCTACAATTGCCGATTATACGTGAAAATAGCCAGTTTCTGTGAGGGAAAACGATTTTAATGAAACTTGTTATGCAACTTGAGGCAGTCAACATGGTGGAAGGAACAAAAGACCTGAGGTCTTTCATTGAAGGAATTGAAAAGATTGGTTTACTGAAAGAGGTAAAGGGCGCAGACTGGGATCTTGAAATAGGCGCCGTCACAGACGCCAATTCAAAGAGCAACAAATACACTCTTCTTTTTGATGAGATAAAAGGGTATCCGAAAGGATTCAGGGTGCTTACTGGGGCACTTCTGGATTCAAGGCGTGTTTCAACGGCACTTGGTCTGGACAGCAACCTGAACAACATGCAGCTCACGGCGGCAATTAAGGAGAGGCTGAAGAATGCCGCAAGGGAATCGTCAAAATTCGATCCAATGGTAGTGGAGAACCCTCCTGCAATGGAGAATGTGGACAAAGGCGATGACATTGATTTTTTCAAGTTCCCGGTGCCAAAATGGTTCAAGCATGACGGCGGGAGATACATAGGAACTGCAGATGCAGTCATAACTAGGGATCCCGACAACGGGTGGGTCAATGTTGGAACATACAGGGTGATGGTGAGGGGCAAGAACAGCCTTGCAATTCTGATGGAAGCCTCCCGGCACGGAAGGTCACATTACCAGAAGTTCCTGGAGAAAGGCGAACCATGCCCGGTTGCACTGTCATTCGGCCATAACCCTGGACTCAACCTTTTCTCAGCCAATGAGGTTCCAGAGGGTGTTTCTGAATACAATTTCCTTGGGGCCGTCAGGGAAAAACCAGTTGAAGTTTTCAAGGGACCGGTTACAGGCCTTCCTATACCTGCTGACAGCGAAATAGTCGTTGAGGGGTACATTGAGGAAGAGAAAGCTGAAGAAGGGCCCCTTGGCGAATTCATGGGTTATTACGCAGGCGGAAAGATGTTAAACCCCATCATCAGGGTGGAAGCAATATACTACAGGAACAATCCGATTTTACTCGGGACTTGCGCCGGAAAACCGCCTTATGACTACTCTTACTTCAGGTGCCCAATCAGGGCGGCACTCATATGGAATGCACTGGATGCCAGTGGGATTTCAGGCGTAAACGGTGTCTGGTGCCATGAGGAAGGCTATTCAAGGGCTTTCACCACCGTATCAATCAAACAGTCTTTTGGAGGGCATGCAGTCATGGCAGGACACATAGCTTCCCAGTGCAGACCTGGCGCTGTGGCAGGCAGATACACAGTTGTCGTGGATGAGGATATAGACCCCTCAAATCTGAATGACGTGGTTTGGGCAATGTGCAGCAGAAATGACCCTGCAACAGGGATTGACATAATTGACAGCACAATGGGGACTCCTCTTGATCCAATATCAAAACACGTAGAGGGAAAAGATCTGCTGGAATACACCAGTTCACGGGCAGTGGTATATGCAGTCAAGCCATTCGACAAAATCATTAAGAAAACTTTCCCGGATGTTGTGAAGGCAGACAGTGAAACTGATGGGAAAGTCAGGGAAAAGTACGCTGACCTTTTCAAAAAGTAGACATGTGAATATGAGGGAAAGCCTTCCACCTCCATTTTTTTATTTTCAGAATTCCAGAATGGGATGCTTAAAGCACTCTGCAAATGGAATAATAAATTAAATTCGGCAAATTGCGCTTATTCGGAATGAATATCGATATATTGAAAGAAATCAGTTTATAATGTTATTAAGAAGGGCATTCATAATATTTTTAAACAGATTGGGATAGTAATCTATGGTTTATCATGACTTACGGGAATATCTCAAGGAACTTGACAGAAGAAATCTTCTTACTACTGTAGATAGAAAAATACAGCTTGAGACAGAACTGATGCCCCTGGTTCGGCTTCAGTTCAAAGGTCTTCCTGAGAAAGAAAGGAAAGGATTCCTGTTTACGAACGTTTATGATTCCACTGGAAAACATTATGATGCAGGCGTCACAACAGGCGTGCTTTCCAGTTCCATAGATGTTTATGCAGCAGGCATGGAATGTGACCCTGAAGAAGTTCAGGAAAGTTTTACCAGGGCCATTGAGAAGCCCATTGATCCAAAAGTTGTGTCTGAAGGAAAGTGCCAGGAGGTTGTTATTACGGGAAAAGACCTGGACAACCATGGCCTCAACGAAATCCCCTTCCCGGTGGAGATACCTGGATACAGCTGCCAGGTGAGGACCACAACTGCCTTCGTGACAAAGGATGTTGAGACAGGTGTGCAGAACGCGGGAACCTATTCCGGCCAGGTTTTTGGACCAAGAAAGATCCTCTGGGAAGTACACAGGGGAAGTCATGGCTTCATGCATCTCAGAAAGGCTGCAAAACAGTCAAAGACACTCGATGCAGCAATAGTGATTGGCGGGCCGCCATATCTTCAGTACACCGCAGCTGCAAAGATCCCCTATGGTCTGGATGAGCTCTCAGTCGCCGGCGGGATCGCAGGGGAACCTATAGAAGTAGTAAAATGCAAGACAGTTGATCTGTATGTTCCTGCCACTGCAGAGTACGTAATAGAGGGGAAAGTGTCAGTTGAGGACTTTGAGCAGCAGACTCCCTTCGGAGAATATACCGGCTATGTAGCTGCAGATGTGGAGAGCCAGTGGTGCCCTGTTATGGAAGTTACGGCAGTTACACACAGGAAAGACAAGCCAATCTTCCAGACTATCATAAGCCAGATGCCCCCAAGTGAGAGCAGCAAACTTAGGCAGGTTGCATATGGCAGCGCTTTCACAAAGTTCCTGAGAAACGACTGCGGTCTTCCCAATGTCAAAAAAGTTGCATTCCACGAGTCAAGCGGAAGCTGGCAGTACTGCGTTATACAGATCAAGAAGGATGCACCAACAGATGCAATGAGATCACTCGTCTGTGCATCCGGTTATGCAGCAGATATAGGAAAGGTATTCGTGGCAGTGGATGACGATATAGATCCATTCGATCCGGATTCAGTGAACTGGGCCATGAGTTTCAGAATGCAGCCCCACAGGGACATTCAGTTTATCAGGGGCAAGACAGCCCACCTTGATCCTTCGGTATTTGTTGCTGGACAGAGCGACGCTAACAGCGGTTACAGGGAAGCATCTGCAATACTGATTGACGCAACAAGGAAAACTGACTATCCCCCAACATCACTTCCAAAGAAGGAATTCATGGAAGGGGCGCAGAAGATCTGGAAGGAGATGGGCCTCCCTGAACTGAGTCTGAAAATGCCATGGTACGGGTATGATCTTGAAAAATGGACACCTGAATACCAAAGATACGCTGACATGGTCATAAACAGGGAACACTTCAAGATCGGGACAGAACTGGAAAAGAACAGGAAAAAGATCAACATTCTTTCAGACTGATCTTCCTCCAAATTTACTTATTTTTTTGTATTTTTGAGTTTTTACTTTCCGGAATTTATTCTTTCCATAAGCTGGTTGCTGTTCATGACATACCCGAAGTTCTTCTGAAAATTGTCAAGAATAGGTTTATGGAACTGCGTCTCAGGGGTAGATATGCAATCCTCAGCCAGTACTGTAACAAAGTCTTTCATGTAAGAAGTTCTCGCAGTGGTGTCCACGCACAGGTTCGTCTGTGTTCCCACTATTATGATGTTCTCAATCCCACCTGCTCTCAATATGACATGAAGGTCTGTGTCAAGAAAGGCATCATACCTGTGTTTTACAACAACGGCTTCGTTTTCCAATGGCTTTAGCTCGTCTATTATCTCTGCGCCCCATGTTCCCGGAATGCAAATTGAAGGGTCAAGGCTCTTCTGTGCAGTTCTGCTGACCCAATTCTCTGTATTAGTATACCTGTAATGTGCGGTCTGTGTATAGATAACCTGCATCCTTTTCTGCCTGAAGAATTCAACCAGTTTTGTTAAAGCTGGAACGGTATCCCTCACCATGCTCAGGTCTTGGCCCTTCTGTCCAAGATACCCCTTCTCGCTAACAAAATCATTCTGCATGTCAATTACGAGTAGGGCAGTTTTGTCTGGAAGCAAAGGTCTATTGAGTGTTTTTTGGGAGAGGTCTGGTGTTTGAGCCATGTCAGGTTATATTTGAAAAATACTTATTGTTTATGAAAACTGACCCGTTTCACTCTTCATATTCAACGGGAAGCTGCTGGCTTAACCATGCATACATGCCACCCACAAGTGTTGCGGCGCTGAGCCCGTTGTCGGCGAGGAATAATGCAGCAACTTCGCTTCTGTTACCGTGTGCGCACACAACAGCATACTTGTCGCTGCTGTTCAGTTCATTCAGCCTGCCGGGGAGATCGTTCATTGGAATCTTCAGGCTGTTCTTGATGGTGCCGCTCTGCCACTCGTACGGTTCTCTCACATCTATTATGGTCCACCTGTCGATGTGGGAATAAAGATCATCGGGACTGATTTCAGAAACGCTTGAAAGTGGCATATCTTTGTTTCTCCAGTCCGCAAGTGAATCGGAAAAAACATGGGCAACATTAAGTCCCGAACTCCTCAATTCTTCGGATGCCTTTCCGGCCAATTCCTCGCTGTCGGCAACAACGGCAAGTTCCATTTCCTGGCCGCTTAGCCATGATTGAATGGATCTACCCCAGCCGTATGAATTGTAAGGGACATTTACAGAACCAGGAATATGTGCTGCCAGAAAATCATGGTTTATTCTTGAGTCTATTACCATTAGGTTCTG
>JBJKQJ010000071.1:0-4555 GCA_046705445.1 Thermoplasmataceae archaeon | reverse complement strand
TCTAATGCCAAAAGGTTATTTTCACGAAAAATTTCGCTTCTGGTGGGAATATACTAATGTATATTGTTAGTCGATAACCGTACATAATGGAGTCGTGTCCAGAGGTTCAGGTATGAGTAAAAATGTGGACGAGTCAAAGGAAAAAGAGATCTCAAGAAATGAGAAGAGGAAACGCAGGAAACCGCTTAGGAGGGTTCTCATTATCTCCATAGTTTTCTCCATATGGATATTTCTTGCTGAATTCAATTCCTCGCCAGGTTCGAGTTTATTCACCAATCTGAACATTGGATACATCTTGATGGGTTTCCTCAACTTTGTTGCCCAAACCTTGAAGGCAGTAATCGTCAACATCGGAACACTTGTGAATGAAATTGGAGCCAACCCGTTTAATCTGAAATACTTGTCTGGGTCTATCGCAGCAATTGGAATCGTTCCCTTATATCTCATCGTGAGAAAGGGATCGGAATCCGGCGCAACTGCAATGTTTGTTGCCCTGATGTATCTCTTTTACAGTACGCTAATATCTCCAAGCTGGTTCACCTTCCTTTATCTCGGAGTTTTTCCAACGCTCTTCCTGTGGGGTCTGCTCTCCTACATGTACGGAAGGAAAATTCTGACTTTCATTTTCATGCTGGCAACCATCTTCATAGTTCCGGTTTCAGCATTTGCAGTTTTTGTGTTCTCAATATGCGCCTTCTACAAGAATTGGGAAAAAGGCAATGAAGGGTTTCTCAACAACCCGGGCAATATTTTCCTTGAATCCGTGTCTGGTTTTGTATTCATCGTATTTCTCCTCCGGTATTCCTACAGTTTTTTCATTCAACCCTCATTGGTGCATTCATCAGATTCTAGCAACCTCCTGATAGTGCACGCGCCATACAACCTTCAGTTATTGTCCGCCTTCTTTGCTAACATTATGCCACTTGTCCCTGAGTTTACCAGCTACTCAAACCTGGCAATCAGTGGGGTAGTGATTGGAGTCGTAGGGGTAATGGGCGGAATAACTAGAGCAACAATCAAGAAAGTGAATGCTGAATAATGATGCAGTGGTCTTGTTGATATATCCTCTGTGGATAGGTGGCATGTTCTTTAATGGAGCCTGAAGCCAGTGTCGGAACCAGTTCTGTCACTATAGTGATAACCAATCTCAATGACGATCGTATTATTAGACTGATAGAAAGCTTGAAACTGTTCAATTTCAAGGAAATGATAGTTGCAGACGGAGGATCTGATTCAACTCTTATTTCCAAAATAATGCAGTGTGGCGAGGAAAGGCTTCGAGTCATATCGCTTCCGGGGAGTGTCGCGGAGACCAGGAGCAAACTGTATCATCACATCAGGGGAAAAATAACAGTATTCATAGATACCGATGAAGTTCCACCACATGAATGGCTCAATTCAGTAACAGAACCGATCACTTCAGGGGAATGTGATTTTGTCTTTGGGCCGACAAAGCCCATGTTTCAGCCGAAGAACAGGGTTCAGAGGTATCTGTCTAACTACGATGAATGGTTCTATTCCAAGGTTGTTTCAGAGGACGTATCAAAGGGACCAATGGGAAATTCTGCATGGAAAACAGACATACTGAAGAAAGTGCATTTTGATCCGTTCCTTTCAATGGGCGGCGAGGATTACGACTTCAATCTCAAAGCAATATCTGCAGGGTACATTGGAAAGTTCAACCAGAATGCGTTTGTATACCATGACTATTCGCGGATGAAGAGTTTCGGGAAGCTGTTCAAGAAAAGATTTGGATATATGGTGGGAGCCGCAATAGCCTACCGGAAAAACAGGGTCAGAATAAAAGAGCTAGTATGGTGGAAGGGAGAAGTTGAAAGGCTTGATGACCTGCTGCAGGTTTTCTTTCTGCTCCTGAAACCTCTGGCATTTATTGCATCGCTGATCGTAGGATAAAGCCATCATCCTCTAACAGGTCCAGTGAAAAGCCTTAATGTATAATGGCATCTGGTGACATTGGGGATTCAGGAATGACTGCTATACTTCTTACAGGACACAAAGGTTTCATAGGGCGCACTATTTACAAAGTTCTTTCAGAGGCCGGATACGAGGTGGACGGCTATGATGTAGGAGATAGTTTGCAGGATAAAGCGTACGATTTTATTGTCCATTTTGCGGCCAGAACTCTTATAAGGAAGTCGCTGGAGAAACCGTATGAATACTACAAGGACAATCTTGACCTCACACTGTTTTTCCTTGAAAAGGCGAGAAAAGACAGATCAGTGCTCATCTTCCCGACTTCGGGGTCAATTGAAGAGCCAACAAATCCATATTCCCTGGCCAAGAAGAATGCAGTTGAATGGATACAGCTCTACCAGAAACTCTTCGGTGTTAGGGCCCACATCCTGAAGCTGTACAATATCTATGGCGAGGACAGTGGGAAGGGTGCCCTGTACCTGTTCTGCAAAGCAGCTTCCGAAGGGAGCGAGGCAACGATTTTTGGTGACGGTACGCATGTAAGGGACTATACTCACGTTACCGATGTGGCCAAGGCAGTCAGAAGGATGGTTGAAGGCGAAATAAAAGAAGGGACCCATGAAATAGGCACCGGCAAGGGAACATCAGTGATGGAACTGATCTCGCTGGTCGAGGAAATATCCGGAAAGAAACTGACGGTGCACAGGAAACCCTACGTTGTTGAAGAAGCGAAATCACTCTTCGCCAAAAAATCCGTCCTGGTGAACCCTGTTGGCATTCGAGATGGTGTTTCAAGAGTTTATAGCTCCTTGAAACGTCATTAGAAATTTTACTGTGATATATTAATTAGAGTAAATATTATTCCATGACACAACACATGCCACCTAAAGTATCAGTGATAATAACAGCTCACGACAGGAAGGACTACCTGGTCGACGCTGTGAGTTCCGTACTTCGGCAAGAAGTCAGCAGAGACCTCTTTGAGATCATAGTTGTCAAGAATTTTCCAGATTCACACATTGACACTTTCCTGCGAGAAAATAATGTCCGCGCATTCCTAACGGATAAAAAGAGCTTCGGGGCAAAACTCGCAATCGGCATAGAGAACAGCGAGGGTGAGATCCTGTCATTCCTTGATGACGACGATAGATTCTTGCCGTCAAAAATTCAAAAAATAATTAAAGCTTTTCAGGACGAGGAGGTAGTATATCACCATAGTTCAATTGTAGCAATTGATGAACAAGGGAAGCAATACACTAAAGCCTTGTCTCGTAACATTCCAGAGAAAACAGTCTTCATGTGTTCACAGGCAATAGGAAATTTTGGTTCGGTATTGCGGTACAAGGGAGACTGGTACGTTAGCTCCATTTCAGTTAAGAAACGGTGCTTCGATGACATGCTGGAAGTCATAAATGGGGCGGACACCTCCCTTGATAAGGTGCTATTCATTACTTCCCTCAAATGCAATGGGTCAGTTATTCTTGACAATGAAGTTCTGACAGAATATAGGATACACCAGAGTGTTACTACTCACATTACTGACTTCACGACATTTCTGGACAAACGACGAGCCTTCTATGGTAGGCATTTTAACGTTATTTCAGAATTGTCAGGTAATATTAGGGGTATAAATACTGCCGAAATACTTGACATAGTACTGATACACGCTAAGCTGTTGATGTATTTTTTCAGCGACGAGCCACAATATAGAATTAGCTCAATTACTCTCCTAAAGCATATGTTTATTGGTGTCTTGAAAGGGTTTCACACAGTTTCTTTCTGGTCACTGGCGAATCTTTTCCGCAAAATATTTCCAGAGGCTGCCAGGAGAATATATTACAGACGAACAATTAAATCATTTAGAAAATATGGGGTTTAGGTTAACTCTTAATTTAAGTGGGCTTAATTACCTACACAATTTCATACCGTTTTTCCTGCAAATAAGCTTTTAGTACAGAGTAAGTGGTCGTAGTCTCTAAGGTGATTCAGATTTTCCAGGGTGAACCCAATGTAACTCGAAGCTCGCTCCAAAGCTCTAACGTTGAAAAAAAAGTAGTTAGAGGTAGCCAGATAAGTCAATTGATAGATGCAGTGAGATGGAAAACCAACTTCTATGGCATAATAAAAGCAAATGGTTACTATAATTTCGGTCCCGGATTCGTGCTTAGAGAATTAGTTGATAAGAACTTTCGCAGATATAATTATGAGATTTGGAAAGAAGCTCCAAAACAGATTGCAAGAGATCTGTACGGGATTGAATTTAGCGACAGCACGCCTATGGAAGGTTTAAGAGAAGTTTACTTTGAGAAAATATACACGCAGTTCAAAGAGTTTATCCCTGGTACTGATGACATTGTAGTAGATGTAGGTGCACAGTTTGGAGATTATGCGCTACTTTGCTCAAAGGGTCTTAAGGTGAGGCGTGTGTATGCATATGAACCATTGTCTAAGAATTTTCAGATTTTCGCGGGAAACGTTAAATTAAACAGCCCAGGTAACATTCAGTTTGAAAACATAGGCCTGGGAGAAAATCAAGGCGAGATCGAAGTATCCCATGACAGTGACATGGCGAACTACTTCGGAAAAGGAGAAAAGGAGACAATACGAATAAGGAGAATGG
>JBJKQJ010000070.1:0-6031 GCA_046705445.1 Thermoplasmataceae archaeon | reverse complement strand
TTGAATGGAATCCTACCGGTAAACACCATGTGGTTACAATTCCTATGGCAAATTTCCCTGCACTGCACATACGACAAGGTTAAATCGTTTCAGAGCGTTGAACGGCATAAATGAAACTTGTACTGATTTATGGTCCATTTGCTTCAGGTAAGCTGACAATAGCCACTGAACTGCAGAAAATCACTGGCTTCAAATTTCTTGAAAACAATGTTGTGAACAAACCGCCGTTGCAGGTATTTCCATTTGGAACCCCCGTGTTCAACAGGATTGCCGGCAACCTGAGGCTTGACATATGCAGGGAAGCTGCATCTCACAATGTAAATTTGATCACTTCTCTCGTATATGCACTGGGAGACGATGATGACTACATTAAGAAGCTCATCAAGGTTGTAACAGAAGAAGGAGGCCAGGTAAAATTCGTCAGAATAAAATGCCCACAGGACGTCCTGATTAAAAGAGTCTCAGACAGATCAAGAACCGGAAAGGGTAAGATTCAGGATCCGGATTTCATGAAAGAACTTCTTTCCAAAAGTGACCTTGCCAACAGTATACCATTTGTGGAAAGCTTTGAAGTTGACAGCTCAAAACTTACAGCAAAGGAATGCGCCCTGCAGATTAAGGAATATCTGGATTCCGGTTCCTGAAGGGTGCTTCGGCTGACTCCCTGTAAAAGCCAAAAGCAGGAACTCTGTAGCAATCTTGCAGGAGATTAGTTATATCCAAATAGACAATTTATTAAATTTAAGGCAATCAAGTCTTATGATTGAAGCCAGTTTAACGCAGGACGAACTCGACATCCTGGGATACGTAAAGGAGTTTGCCGCCAAGGAGGTAAAACCACTCGCCAGGGAAATCGATAAGACAAAAGAAGTACCGGTAAAACTCATTGACAGGATGCGTGAACTAGGTCTTTTTCAGAGTTACATTCCCAGAGAATACGGTGGAGCAGGTCTCAGCTTCAGTTTCCTTGTAAGGGTAATCGAGGAACTTTCAAAGGCCTGCCCAAGCACTGCCCTTGTTCTCGACGGGGCTCTCACCCTATTTGCAGATCCACTTATTATGTTCGGCAGTGAAAATCTAAAGAAGAAATACCTCACCCAGATTGCAGAAGGGGAAATAGGAGGACTGGCAATAACGGAAACCGGGGCAGGCAGCGATGCAGCCTCCATCAAGACAACAGCCGAGAAGAAAGGAAACAAATACGTTATCAATGGCAGCAAGATTTTCATTTCCAACGGGAGAATATCAAAATTCTTCGTGGTGTCAGCAGTAACAGACAAGTCAAAGGGCCACAGGGGGATTTCAACCTTTGTGGTGGATGCTAATGCTCCCGGCTTCAGAATCAGCAGAGATATTGAAAAACTGGGGATCAGGGGAAGCAGTACTGTAGAGCTTGAATTCAACAATGTAGAAGTTCCCGAAGAAAACCTTATCGGGGAAGAAAACAAAGGTTTCAGGGTAATAATGGAAACGCTGGACTCCGGCAGAATTGCCATAGCCGCTCAGGCGCTGGGTATAGCATCAGGTGCACTGGAAGAGGCTGTGGAATATATAAAGCAGAGAAAGCAGTTCGGAACCCCCATATCTGACTTCCAGGGCATTCAATTCATGCTGGCAGATATGGCTACCCAGCTGGACGCTGCACGACTCCTTACTTACAGGGCAGCAGAAGCATGGGATAAGCATGAAAATGCCATCAGAATCTCCTCAGAAGCAAAACTGTATGCCTCAGATGTCGCCATGCGAATAACAACAGACTGCCTTCAGCTCTTTGGAGGTTATGGCTACACCACTGAATTTGATGCTGAAAGGCACATGAGGGACGCAAAGATAACCCAGATATATGAGGGAACAAACCAGATTCAGAGGGTAATTATTGCCAGGGAGCTGGTACGTTAGGCCCAGTATTTTACATTGGCTGTTCGGGATGGGTTTATCCCGACTGGACAGGTTATTTTTACAGGAAAGGTGAGAAAGATCAATTATCATTCTATGCAGGCCACTTCAACACAGTTGAAGTAAATTCTACTTTTTACAGGCCGTCCACAGAGAAGACATTGAAAACTTGGATCAGGAGAACCAGGGATCTCAATTTCTCATTCACTTTGAAGGTTCCGGGGGCAATCACTCATGAAAGCCTCATAAAGGATACCAACTTTGCCTGCAGCCAGATGTACCAGTTTGAAAAGACGCACCTGGAAATCCTTAAACAGGAAAATAAACTGGGAGCCGTTCTCATTCAGCTTCCCCCTTACTTCAGGTTCGAACATACCGATAAACTCCTTCAGTTGCTTTCTGCCTTTTCTACTAAGGATTACAGTGTTTTTGTGGAAGTACGCCAGAAGGAATTATACTTAAACATGGAACTGGAAAACGCCTTGCTCGCTGAGGGAGCGGTCATGGTTTCTGTAGATAGCCCCGAAGCAAGACTGGAAGAAAATTACCATAGCTCATCATCCCTGAAGTATGTAAGGCTTCATGGCCGAAACTCCTCGACTTGGTGGAAAAGAAATTCAAGCAGGGATGAAAAGTATGACTACGAATACAGCAGGGTGGAACTTGAGGAGTTGAGAAACACAGTTATCTCAAAGGCTGCACCTGGGGACCAGATATTCATATATTTCAATAATCATCCTGATGGAAAGGCTCCTCGCAACGCTGAATATATGATGGAGCTTACCGGTCAGAGAGTAAAAGGGACAAACCAGCGAACCCTAGTATGATCTCTCAAGCCTTATTAACAAACTAATACTTTCAAGACATCAGGAGAATTGGGGACTTTGAAAGATTTGGAAACAGGATCAATCATCAGGTTCAGATACAAGGACACTGAACTTAAGGGCGTGGTGATAAGCTTCACTAAAGGGAATTACAACATCAAGCTTCTCAATGGTTACAATCTCACTGTGCCTGAAAATTCTATGATACTGATTGAAAAGACCGGCGAAGTAGAGACACCCCAACCCATTGCTCCTAAAATGAATGTCCCTGATGGGAAGAGGAAAAAGCTGTCCCTGATCGGTACCGGTGGAACAATTGCCAGTCGCGTCGACTACATAACAGGTGCAGTGAAACCAGTCATGGACGCAGCTTTTCTAAGGGAAAGCGTTTCGAACATTTCTAAGTATAATCTGGATATAAATCTCCTCGAGGCGGTGCTCAGTGAGAATCTGGTTCCCAAGGACTGGATAAGGATAGCCCGGTCTGTGAATAGCGCCCTCAAGAAAAATGATGGGGCAGTGATTCTTCATGGCACAGATACAATGAGCTATACCGCCAGTGCACTTTCATTTATGTTTCAGAATCTGAGCGGCCCGGTAGTTTTCGCCGGATCACAAAGAAGTCCGGACAGGCCCAGCAGTGATGCCTTCCTTAACCTGGAAGCAGCACTTGAATTTGCAGCTTCAGACTTTGGAGAAGTTGCAATAGCAATGCATGAGAACAGCTCCGATTCAACTATTTCTCTACACAGGGCGGTAAGGTCAAGAAAGATGCACACCTCAAGGAGAGATGCCTTCAGGTCTGTAGGAACCACGCCCATGGGTAATTATGAGAATGGAGAAACCAGAATTTCCCCCAATGCAAAGCATAGGGATGAAAAAACAGTCCTCATGGATAAACTGGAGGAAAAAGTCGCCCTTGTTTATTTCCATCCTGCCCTCAGGCCAGAAGATTTTGTGGCAATGACCGAAAATAAGCGGGCAGTTGTCATTATGGGAACAGGACTTGGGCATGCAGGTACCCGCCTTTACCCTGCCATAAAGGAAATTGCTTCCAGAGGAGACCATGTTTTAATGACTTCCCAGTGCCTTTACGGCAGCACAAACATGAATGTGTACGCCACTGGGCGGGAATTGCAGGCTCTAGGGGTAACACCCCTCTCAAGCATGCTCCCTGAAGTTGCCATGATCAAGTCCATGTTCGTTCTCGGGAACTATGGAGATGATGAATTCGTTCAATTGATGTCAACCGATCTGAAAGGAGAGATCCTGGATAGGGAAATTTTTGAGGGGAGGCCATAAATGCCCTCAAGCGTGAAAATCGGGCTGGAAATACACATTCAACTCAAGGGAAACAAACTCTTCTGCAACTGCTCCACTGAGTCAGAAAAAGAAACCGGGACCCAATTTGTGAGAAAACTAACCGCCAGATCAGGAGAATCAGGCAAATTTGACCCGGCCGCCATATATGAAAAGTCCAGGTCACGTTCCTTCTCGTATATGGTAACTGATAACAGTTGCCTCCTGGAAGCTGACGAGGAACCTCCGCATGAATTGAACATGGATGCTCTCAAAAAAGCTCTGGCAGCTTCACTTGCGCTTAACTGCAAGGTTGTGGACGAAGTATCCTACATGAGGAAGATTGTTATTGATGGTTCCAACACCTCTGGATTCCAGAGAACCGGAATTATAGGTTTCAACGGATTTGTAGAGACATCGAAAGGAAAGGTTGGCGTCTCCACAATATGCCTGGAAGAGGATTCAGCCAGAAAGATCAGTGAAGAAAAGGGGCAAGTTGTATATTCCCTGGACAGACTTGGTGTCCCGTTACTTGAAATAGCCACAGAACCTGACATCGTCGATGCGAACCATGCTGTTGAAACAGCTGAAATCATCGGGAAGAAACTTCTGCTCGCAGGATGGGTCAGAAGAGCACCGGACGCAATAAGGCAGGATGTAAATTTTTCAATGGGTTTCGGAAGAGTTGAAATCAAGGGAGTACCAAAACTTTCCACCATTAGGGATGCCCTTTCATATGAGCAGTTGAGGCAGACTTGGATTTCCCAGTTGTCTCCTATAATAAGGAAAAATGATTGGTCCAGGATTCACTTCACAGATGTATCGGAGATATTGAAAAACACGGGGTCCAAACTTATCTCCAGGAACCTCTCCAGTGGGTTGAAAGTTTATGGCACTGTTTTGCCTGGCCTTGAAGGATACCTGAAACAGGGCGAATATAAGGTGGGAAGGGAACTTGCTGATGTAGCAAAGCTTTTCGGTTCTGGAGGCATAATGCACTCTGACGAGCTCCCGGGATATGGGGTAGACCAGGAATTACCTGAACTCAAGGAAATTCTGGAACCAAAGAAAGGTGACGGATTCATGATCATAGCAAGCACCCCGTCCCTCATAGTGCATATTGAATCTGCAATGGTGGAAAGACTTGCGAAACTGGCCAGCCTGGATTTGCCAGAAACAAGGTTAGTCTCCGACGACGGTACCACC
Source organism: Thermoplasmataceae archaeon (assembly GCA_046705445.1). Classification (GTDB taxonomy): domain Archaea; phylum Thermoplasmatota; class Thermoplasmata; order Thermoplasmatales; family Thermoplasmataceae; genus JAJZOM01. Next base: position 806 of record JBJKQJ010000070.1, on the reverse strand, counting down.
CATTACCTCCGTCCACTACCTGGAGGGGAGAGGATGTATCCTGAGACTGACGTGCAGATCATTGCACTTGATGAAGCAATAATGAACGATGCACGTGAGATGGCTCCAAAACCAGAAGAGGACATGGTAAAGTCAATTGTTAGCAGCTACGGTATATCCAGCCAGGACGCAAAGGTGATTCTAAACACAGGAAAGATGGAATCCCTTCAGGTTTATTCTGACCTACTGAAAAACAGCAGGTTGGCTGCGAGATTGATTCTTCAAACCCTGCCAGAAATAGAAAAGAAATATCAGGTCAGTGTGGCGGACGAGACAATGAAACCTCTATTGGCAGAGGCAGGGAAGAAAGGGTGGGACAGGCAGACAATAGAAACTGCGGCAGAAATGCTTTGCGGCATTAAAATGCCTCTTTCAAAGGTTTTGGAAAACCCAGAATTAAACCCACTGGATGAGGAGGAGCTTAAGGCCCTCATAACAAAACTAATCTCAAGCGGCGAGGCCAACTCCAAGAACATAATTCCAAAATTGAGATCGGCCACAAAAAGAACCTTTGATCCGGCAATGGCTGTGAGGATTGCATCAAAGCTTAGTACTTAGGCGATAGTTATTTAAAGTAGATCACCTAAAAATAGCGTAATTTATTGGCTTTTAAAATAATTCTAAAAAATTCTTAAATATCGTTGAAAGATACTGAATGGTTGTTAGACGGTTATATTCCGTTGCTAATAACCCTCGTATTAATAATAGTGGGTTTGATAGCGACCTTTTCCGTCTTGCCCTCTATAGGTGAAAGCCGTTACAAAAAG
>JBJKQJ010000069.1:0-23578 GCA_046705445.1 Thermoplasmataceae archaeon | reverse complement strand
TGCAGGATATAAACATCAATTCTTGAAGTCGTTTTCAAAATTACCAGGTTGAGCTACCTATCCCTGAGATTGTTTGGCATATTCGTCATGAGAGCTTTCAAGCCTGGGAACATTGAGGATTCACTCAGACGATCTAAAATGGGGATGAGTATGGTGGAATTTTATTCCAACACATTGATGATACTCATTCTGACTATTGCTGTACTGGTTTTAGCTGACATTTTCATAATATTTCTTTACCCTCATCTCACATTTTTGACTCTAGCGATCTCATTCCTTGTCTCAGTGAGCGTTCTCGCCATAACCCTTGAAACACCTAACACTTTGACCAGACGCAGAAGGCGAAGGATAGACTCCGTCCTGACCATTGCTGCCGGATTCTTTGCGACAATGGCTTCAGCGGACATTCCAATAGACACAATAATCAGAGATCTTGGGGAAAGCAGGCAGTATGGGGAGATATCCAGTGAATGCAGAAGTATGTGGTTAAGGTCGGAGCTCTTTGGTGTGGACATAATTTCATCCATAAAGGAGAGCATAAAGAGTTCGCCATCACTGAGATTTTCTGAGTTCCTTCAGGGTATTGTTACAAGCGTAAATTCAGGAGGAGACCTGAAACAGTATTTCGTGGAGAAGGCAAGCCAGTTCCAGAGTGAGTTGAGCACCATGATAAAACAGAACTCAAATTCAATGAGTGTTCTTGCTGAGAGCTTTGTTACCGTTGGTGTGGCTTTTCCGCTGATTCTGCTGATCATTGTCGGAATAGTGGCCTTTCTGTCACCCACCTCACCCTTGGGACTCATATCCATTCTGATACTCACAGTTACAGTAATAATCCCGGCAATTCTCGTGGTTTTCGGGTACTTCTTCGCAAGCACCATGGGGGAGATTGAGCTTTGAACATGAAAAATATGGTTTTCCCCGCGTCTCTTATCGCAGCTCTCCTATTTGCTGCTTTTTCCGCTACGGTACTGGCCAGGCTTGATTACTTTGCAGGAGATCCTCTTTTCTTCGCACCTGCGAGTATTGCTATTTTTATGATTCCAATCGGCCTGCGCAGAAGAATAAACAATTCACGGATCCTTGACGCCCGGAAAAGAATATCTGATTTCCTCAGGGACCTTTCTGAATACACAATGTATGGAACGCCTTTATCAGAGGCTGTTATGCTGATCTCATCCAATGATTATGGCCATCTCAATGACGATGTGAGGGAGTTGGTCTCTAGTATTTCTGTAGGCACACCTGTAGAAGAAGCTTTGAGAACTTTCGGTTCATCACTGAAGGATCCCCAGATTGAGAGGTTTGGCATTATTTTGCAGAAATCCGGAGAGTCAGGCAGCAACACCTCAGATGTCATCACGCTTGTATCCAGATTCAGTTCCCAGATGCAATTGCTTGCTGATGAAAGAAATGCGGAAATGAAAAACTACAACCTGATTCTGATGATCTCCTTTGCTGTATTTCTCTTTGTGATGGTAATAATAGATGTGCGATTCTTCGACGCAATCAGTATAGGAGCCACAGGCGGTTTTCTATTCCAATCTGCAGGTTCCGTTCTCCTTAAGAAGGTTTTTGATACCGGCATATATGTGGAAGCTCTTGGCATCGGGCTTATAATCGGCTTAATTAGAGACAGAAATATTGTCAGCGGATTCATGGAAACAGGGGCCATGCTTCTCGTGAGTTCCCTTATTCTATTTCTGGCGGGTGCAATCTAAATGGATGAGAAGAAATACACGCTCATGGAGGCTTATGAGCTTCTCGGGGGACTCATACATATCCGGATTGAAGTGGGCGAGGGTGTCATAAGATATAATGTGGACGAGGAGAAGCCATCACCCACCGAGAGAAAAATCATCGATTCAATAATTTCAGAATTCAGGAAACAAAATCTTAAAAGAACACCTGATGACTTCGAACATTTTTCAAGCAGAAGCGAGCTTTTCAGAAAACTGGATCGCAGGGGCATGTATTTCCTGGAGCGTTTCTATTTAGGTTATGGCATTGTCCAGCCCTTAATGGTAGACACCAGAATAGAGGATATTTCTTGTGATGGTGTAGGAATCCCAATATATGTATTCCTGAAAGAGTATGGCTTTGTACGCAGTAACATAGTATTCAATTCAGAAGATAGTTTAAATTTCTTCATTCGAAAGATAGCCCAGGATGGAGGAAAACAGATTTCCGTCTCAGTTCCTATTGTAGAAACCACCCTTAAGGACGGGTCCAGGATTTCAGCCTCCCTGGGCAGATACGTAACAACAAGGGGCCCAAGTTTCTCCATAAGGAGATTCAGAGAAGTTCCCATAAGTCCAATAGACTTAATTCGGCTAGGTTCAGCCAGTTCCACCCAGCTGGCATACCTGTGGACAATTATTGAGTATGGGGCAAACCTTATGGTAGTAGGAGGAACAGCCACTGGAAAGACGACTTTCCTAAACGCCATTCTTAGTTTCGTTTCACCCGACAAGAAAATAGTCACCATAGAAGACACAAAAGAATTGAATCTTAAACACGAAAACTGGATTTCCACCGTCACCAGAAATGTTTCAGGCGGATCCACAAAAGAAGACGCTGATAGCCCGGATATAGATATGTTTGACTTGCTGGAATCGGCCCTCAGGCACCGGCCCAATTATATTGTGGTTGGCGAAGTCAGGGGTGCTGAAACCTTTACTGTATTCCAGGCCATGCTGGCAGGAAGATTTGGCATGGGCACATTCCACGCGGATGACATTGAAACCTTTGTTCACCGGCTTGAGGCAAAGCCAATATCTATTCCAAGAAGCCTCATTACTTCCCTGAACACTGTTATTATGCTTGATACGGCATATGTTGGCGGTATTCTGAAGAGAATGGTCAAGGATATCTCAGAAATTGTCCAGGTCGATCCGGGGACCGGTGAACTTATAGTAAACAGATTGACGGAAAATACACTTGAGGAAGAGCTGCCCGGATCCTTTGAGAGTCATGTGTTCAGGATTATTGCTGCCAGGGATGGCGTCTCAGTTGAAAGCCTAGTCAGCCAGATGAGAAAGAGAAAGAACTTCCTCGACCGGATGGAAGAGCTTGACATCACTGATTTTGACAGTGTGCAGAAGCTTCTGTACCTATACAAGATAGATGAAAAGAAGGCCCTGCAAGCTGTTGAACTTCACTGAGACTGTGTTGTATGGTTTTCTGGAGGAATCCCAGATCCAAGAAGTTTTCTTGAAAGATACGGGATGTAGATAGTCTGCAGTATAATTGAGAATAATACGATGAAAGATACTACAACAGCAATTGTGGGCCCATAAAGAAGAAGTTCTGGATTGTTCGAACTGAGGCCTACACTATAGGGAACCGTTGCCATAACCACTGAAACCACTCCTCTCGGTCCCACTAGCGAAAAGAAGCCCATTGTCTTGAGGTCAATATTTCTCTTGCTCTTCCTGAATAGAGGGAGAAGAGAACCAAAAACGGCAACCGGTCTGGAAACGAAAAGTACAAGCAGTGTCATGACGATTCCAATCAGCGCATAAACCGCAAGCTGGGTTCTTGTAAGCATACTCCCCAGGCTCAGGAATATTATTGCCTGTGCAAGGAAAGAAAGATTTTCCTGGAAATTTGCCTCCCGGTTCCAGAATATACTCTTGTCCGAAAAGTTGCCCACAATGGCACCAGTGGCAATGATTGCGGGGAACGGTGTAAGGCCCGAGGCTTCCAGTGCCGTGAATTCCAGAATCACTATGCCGAGCAGAAGCCCCACAATAAGGTTCTCGAAATTAAGGAACCTGTTAAGTATAATAACGCTGAAACCTACAATTATTCCAATAATAGCGGGGATGCTTACCTGGATCAGGAAATAAACAACAGCCCCCCCTATAACGCCGAAGTTGTTCACTATTCCTGAAAAACCTGAAATGTAAGATGCGTTCGGGGCAATAATCAGAATTGCTATGGACACAAGTATAATACCAATGGGGTCGTTGAAAAGGCTCTCACCCACAAGTGTCCCGGAGAGGTCTTCTTTAACATTGATTCTCTTGAAGAGAGGAATTAAGGTTGCAGGATCTGTCGGAGAGATGATTGCGCCAAACAAGAAGCCTATTGACAGCGGCGCACTGAAAATGAAAGAGAATAGCAGACCAGCTGTAACAGCGGTTACCAGCACTCCTAGAATGTCCAGGGAAGCAATTCTGAAGAAATGTCTCCTGATGATTCTGAAGTTCATGTAGTGGCTTTCATAATACAGTATGATCATTACGCCGAGGAGTCCAATTCCGATGCTTCCGAACTGAGTAAGGAAATTTGATGCGAACTGGTTATTTATAATCTCAAGCACTGGTCCGAAAAAAATACCCAGTAGGATGAGAATTGGGATATCTGCCACGGCAATCTTTCTAGAAATCGGTATAGCAAAGGCTGCAAGTATCAAAATCAGGCTGATCTGGTAATACTGTTCAGCAAATGTTGCAACCATCGATCTCCTCTCATTCTACCTTTGATTTAGGGCCCCTCCTCTTGTGTGAAGAATTCCGGTAGAGTTCTCTTACCCTCTCGTAAGAGGGATCTGAACTCTGGCTTCCTTGGTCAAATATGTCAACTATGATTTGGTCGAGATCATCATAGGACATTCCCAGTTCAGTTTCGTCCGTTTGGGATTCCCACAAACCCGCAGAAGGTTCTTTCCTTATTATGCTATCTGGTACATTCAGTACACGAGCCAGTTCCCTGACCTCACCTTTCAGCAGATGCATTATCGGCTCTATGTCACAGGCCCCATCACCGAATTTAGTGTAATATCCTACCACATATTCGGAGCGGTTAGTGGTGCCAACAACCATCCCGTTGTTCAGGTTGGAATAGTAGTACAGGGTTATCATTCTGACCCTTGATTTTATGTTTCCAAGTGCTTCTTTCCGACTTGCCCCAAGGGTTTTCCGGAAGGCTTCCACCATGGGCTGGATATTTATGGTTTGAATTTTTACTCCACTGGATCTTGACAGTTCTTCAACATCCCTGTAATCTTTTTCAGGTGTCTTCTCGTCTGGAAGGAAAAACGCCATGATTTTGTCTGCGGAATATGCCTTCCTTAGCAACATCAGAGTAAGTGCGCTGTCTATGCCTCCACTTACCCCCAATACAGGCGTTCTGTCACCGATTTGCGCCTTTATCCAAGCCGTAATTTCAGTGATCTCTTTCTGAGCCTGCATGAATGCTAATCTAAACATTATCTGTGGTGAATAAATAAATATTATCCGTGTTACACATTATCTTTTCATTCACCTGTGCAGGTTGATCCCTAACTATACTGATACTTAATTGCGGTCATCAGATTTGCAAATATTATCAGGCTTGTAAGTGATCCAACGCCACCGGGCACTGGTGTTAATATTCTAACATGGTTATTAAGTGATTCTGAGTCTGCATCCCCGGTTATTCTACCCCCTACAGAGTTGATGCCAACATCGATTACTATGGAATTTTCATTAACCATATTTCTTTTTAAGAAAGCGGGTTTTCCTGCAGCCACAACAATGGCATCCGCGTTCCTGCATAATTCATCAATGCCTATTGTCCTGCTGTGACATATAATGGGCGTGAAGTTGCTGTTGAGAAGTAGTTGTGACAGTGGCCTTCCTACCGTAATTGTCCGGTTGATGACCACCACACGGCTTCCTGATTCCAGGCCTATATGTTTTATATATTCCATAACTGCCAGAGGAGTTGCAGCCACAAGGCAATCCTGTCCAGACATCAGTCTGCCGAGGTTCTCGAACGTGGCGCCATCTACATCCTTCTGCCATGCTATCCTGTTGACAATTTCCTTGTAATCCAAATGTTCAGGAACTGGAGATTCAACAATTATGCCATGAATTGTGGGGTCGTTTGACAATCTCTCAATATGAGAGAAAACGTCCTCGCGCAAAACTGATTCTTCAAGTGTCAGTGTCCTGGTTTCTATTCCCAGTTCTGAAGCCCGCTTTATTTTAGCATTGAAATAATACTCAGAAGCTGGATCCTTACCGATCCTTATTATTGCAAGCGCAGGAGATATGCCTCCCTTCCTAGCCAAGCCAACTTCTTCTATAATTCTTGCCTTAATCTGATCCGCTATTACTTTTGCCTTGATTATCTCTGTCAAAGAGTTCAACTCCAGTCTATAACTGTCTTTATTTCATCTGCTGGCTTTTTTGAAAACACCTCAGTGCTTTCCGGTTTAACTTTGGCTGTTATCATGTCATCAAGGACTGAGCCATACTGGTGTTTCCATCTTGTTATGTCCTGAAGGGCCCTTTCGTAATGTATCCTGGAACCGTCCACTGATCCTATTATAGAGATGTTTCTTTCAATAATGTAGTCTATATCCATACCATCAATCTGGGCCGCAGGAGCCTTTCCGTTAGTTCCAAAAAGGATCAGCACGCCGTTGTTGTTCATCTTCCTCAGAAACCTGAAAATTGTTCCGGGATCACCGCTTGTATCAATAACAAGATCGATCCCTGATTTTTCCAGTGGATCTGACGTATTATAATTGTAGAAATTCATCCCGGTGTCATTCAATATTGCAGATTTTTTGCCATCCAAATCATGGCGATTTGTAACGTAAGTCTGAAATCCGTAATCCATGGACTTCAATGCATACAGGAATGCCTCGCTTCCGGTTCCCACTACAAGGCTGCTCTTTTCATGATATGACCCGGCGCTGTCTGTGAAAATAGATTTTCTAGAAACAATATCAAACATCTCGAACGCTTTGCAAACGTTCTTTAGAGGTTCAGTCAAAACAGCCGCATCGCCAATGGAGGGATCAGGAACTTTTACAAGATATTCCGGGCTATCTCCGAATTCTTCCCGCATAAATCCATGAAGGCCGGTGATTCCAGCTTCATGTTTATCCCCATCGGAGCAGTTATCGGATCTGCCTGCAAGGCAGTTAATACATTTGCCAGGCCTTCTCACCATGGGTACGACAAAATCTCCCTTGGAGATTCCAAAATCGTTCTTTTCTGATTCGGTCACTCTGCACAGGCTTTCGTGGCCAATAACGAGTCTCTGTGACCCATGGGGATTGTGGGAAAAAGGAAGAGAACCGTTTACAATTCCCCTGTCCGTTCCGCATATTCCTGTTAAGACAGGTTGAAGCTTTACCCCAAAATTGCTGAGGTCAAAATCGATCTTTTCAAAACTGACACCACCCTTTGGCGCATTGGTGGTAATGCTCCTGTAAAGTGTCATAATCTAGATATTTGAATAAAATATTTAAATGGCGGCTTAAAGCTGGTGCCCCATCCTGATTTTCTTTGTTGAAAGATAGAACTCGTCGAATGGCGTGGGTTCACTCTTCAATGGAATTCTCTCAGAGACATTGATATTGTTTACGGACAGGAAATCAACCTTTGCAGGATTGTTCGTCATGAGTTTTATGGAGTGTATGTTGAAATACTTCAACACTTCCACAGCGAAGGAATAGTCCCTTTCATCCACAGGCAACCCAAGCATTACATTTGCTTCAACTGTGTCATAACCTTCATCCTGGAGACTGTAAGCCTTGATCTTGTTAAGAAGCCCAATTCCCCTTCCTTCCTGCCTCAGGTATATCAGCATGCCATATTCCTGCTTTCCCAGATAAACAAGAGACCTGAGAAGCTGGTCCCTGCAATCACATCTCCTTGATCCAAGAACATCGCCGGTAAGGCATTCTGAGTGTATTCTGACAGGAATATCTTGTCTCCCCATAATGTCGCCCTTTACAAGCACAGCATGTTCTTTTCCATCTTCCGATTTAAAAGTGTATATCTCAAACATCCCTGACATGGTTGGAAGTTTGGCTTTCGCAAAGAGTTCAAGCATCTAAATTCCCAATAGAATTTAATTGATCTATAAAAAGTTGCATAAAAAAAATACTGTTTATTCAACTTTCCTGGTTATTATGAAAACATCAGATTTCCTGAATATGTATATATCAGTGTTACCGCTGATGCCGCTTTCCAGTTCATTCTTAATCCTGTAATATTGCTCATCATCGCTGGGAAACCTCAGGAATACTCTTCCAGCACCCTCTTTTTTCAAATGTTCCCCCAGATTTTCGTATTTGCCTGACCATAGTATCTGGTACTGATCTCCGGGGAACTCATTCTGTTCATTTTCTGATGTGAAGAAATAACGCCTCATGTCTTTCCAGTTAGGATGAATATCGAATTCTTCCTTCAGTTTCCAAAGAAGTTTAGCATATACCAGAGAGACATCCGGGACAAGAAGGTAACCTGAAACCGGCCTTGATTCATCCACCTCAATCTCTGCCGGTTCTCCTCTGTATATTTTTTCCCCGGGAAGGATAACTGCCGAAGTCCCACTTTTTGCAAGCCTGCCACAGTAAATTGTGAGCCTGTTCAGATTACCATTTATTGAAAGATATTCTTTTTCACCTTCAATGCCTATATTTTCCCACTTCATCTGGGGGGGAAGATCAAATACGAAATTACCGGTTTTAGTTCCAAACAGCTTGATCAGGTTTTCTGGTGAGGGGAGCAGATTTGTCATCGAACGCTCGCCTTCTGTTTTTGGGCGGGCCGGATCACTGAAAATAAGGGTATTGCTGTGAATATTTACTTCGTTGGAAAGCTTGTAAATGTCTCCATTTACAAATTTCAGTTTTCCAGTTCTGTATTCCATGGCATTCAATTTAGCCATCCTGTATCTGTCAGGCTGTATCTCAACACTGAGGGTGGAATCGTTTGTCATGGAGAGAAAAATACTCTGCATACCAGCACCTGAACCGGCCTCTATAACATCAAACCCTGAGATCCTGCCTGAACGGTATCTGCATACAATTTCAGGTGTGGAGTAACTGGCCAGATACTGATCCATCCACAATCTGTTCCAGTTATTGAATTTCTCCTGTATCTTTATCCTTGAGTGGGCCAGTTCGTAAATTATTCCAGCTTCTTTCTTGCCCAGGTTCAGAGCTTTCTGGACCTGGTTTATTCCGAGACCATCCCGTATCATTTCTGTGCACTGGTCTAGCCTGCTGTTGATATTTTCCTTGAAATCCTGGTTCCTGATGTTTCTCTCTAGGAATCTAGCCCAATCTTCAGTCTTGCTCAATAATAGCTTAATGTTGACCTTAACTTAAAATGTGACCAGTTGAAGTACCCAGAGTTATCGAATGAAAGGTAGCTGAAACACAATGTTTGGAAAAAAAATAAGATAGTAATGCATAAAATTAATATCCAGTCCTGACGATTAATGGCAAATGGAACCTATAAGGGTGGGAAAAGTCAAGGAAGTATACGACGAGGGTGAAACACTTCTTTTCAAGTTCACTGACAAGATTTCTGTTTTTGATAAAATGATACCCAATCTCATTCCAAAAAAGGGAGAATCACTTTGCAGGTCATCTGCACACTGGTTCAAGGTGGCACAGGAATCAGCAAGAGTGCCCACGCATTTCATAGAAATGCCTTCCCCAACTGAAATGAGAGTAAAGAAATTCTATGTGCCGGAAGGGAAAGGCAACCCATATGAGGTAGAATATGTAATTCCCTTGGAGTTTGTGACACGATATTATGTGGCTGGCTCTCTGTTCGACAGGGTAAAATCTGGCAAAGTGACGCCAGAAGACCTTGGCCTAACTCATGTACCAAAGTATGGTGAGGAACTGGACGATCCCTTTTTTGAAGTAACAACAAAGTTTGAGCAGTATGACAGGGTCCTCACCAAGGGGGAGGCCATAGAAATAGGTGGCATGTCTGGTTCTGAACTTAACAATATTCGCGAATGCATACTAAAGATTGACAGGAGAATCAATAAACAAGTCCTGACCAGAGGGCTTATACATGTGGACGGAAAGAAAGAATTTGCATTTGGTGCAGGCAGGGAACCCATTATAATAGACACATTCGGCACCGCCGATGAAGACAGATTCTGGGATAAGGCTGAATATGACGGGGGAAAGATCATTGAGCTAAGCAAAGAATTTGTCAGGCAGTATTACCGGTCAACCGGCTACCACAAAGAACTTTACGATGCAAGGGAGAACAACAAATCTGAACCGCAAATTCCTCCCCTTCCTGAAGATATGGTGAAAAAAACATCCGATCTATACGTCAACATGTTTGAACGCATAACCGGACAAAAATGGTAGAATTTACTGGATTCCCAGTTCGATTTCCGTCTCGATGTAGTGCCAGAGATGGTGTTCTATTTCATATGACCACAGGGCTTCAGGTACCTCAATGAAGGCTAGAAGAGGTGTAAGGAAAAATGACTCCAGTGCTGCCACACCAAGATCCTTGAGCCATTCACCTATTCCAATTTTTACCTTGAAGTTGGAGGAACTGCCCTCTATGAGCACTGTGTAAGCCCGGTCAGCTGCAAGCAATGTTCTGAAAATTCCGCCTTTCTTTGCCTGGATCAAATATCCGTTAGGATGTTTGGAAGACTGGAGTTTGAAACCTTCCTCACGGAAAAATTCCTGGATCAGGTCCTGTAGTTTATCGAGGTTTGTGTCCTTGCCTACAAAGTCTCTTTGAGCGAATCTCATATTGAAGTCATTACTGTCTGAGATTTAAAGCCTACATTACTTGACCCCGGGAATGTTTTTTTATTCGGGGACATATCTGACATGTTGAACCAGACTTACTATGATGAAATTGTTAAGGGTTTCCTCACGCGCAATGGCATAGAGAAAGTGCTCTCCATAGATCTTGAGACCCTTATCAGGAACCAGAATGACTTCCTCACCAATGAGAGAATAATTGCCATATCGCTGTCATATTATGATCCAGAAATGAAGACTGAACTCCTCATAGCAAGGAACGACTCTCCAGAGGAAGAAGACCGGATCCTTTCTCAACTTGATGCATTCGTTGCTTCCTTCCGGCCAGGAATAATCATCGGCTATAACCATGCCGGATATGACATTCCGCTTCTTAGGCTGAAGATGAGGAAGAGAACCTATGCGAAGCAATTGTGGAATCTGAAATACTACCTTGCCGTATCGTACTGCCTGGATATGATGCCAGTCATATCGGACTTTTTAGGAAAAATAGATGGTGATTACAAATACAGAAAGCTGTCAGAAGTGGTGACAGACCAGGCATTCAACCACCTTGAACTGGATCGAAAGAAAGACCTAGTTATTAGAGACGGGAAGAACATTGGAGAAGTAATCGAGGACCTATGGAGATCCAATTCTTCAGATTTTATCGAATATTGCAAGGGCGATACAAGGGATCTCCTTTCGATTTTCAGGGATATATTCAGGTTGTGAACCTGATATAGAATCCCGCATTTCTCAGAAAAAGAATATAAAAGAGCTTTAAAAATTACCAAATCTGGCAATTACATCAGAAAGGTTGTCCATATAATCTTTGAAAATTCTCAGGACATCTCTTGAAGTGATGACCCCGATAAGTTTACCATTCTCAACGACAGGTACTCTTCTGACTCCATGTTTATTCATCAATACCGTAACCTGATCCGTGGGTGTCTTTGGGTCTATGGACATCAGAGGTGAATTCATGATTTCTTTCAGCTTTACAGTCTTAGGGTCCAGATCCTTTGCGATTATTTTGTTCACAAAATCCCATTCAGTGACTATTCCAAATGGCTTTTCATCCACTTTGACTATGACAAAACCCACATGGTCGTTCCCCATGATCTTAGCGGCTTCACTTGCAGAGACGTCTGCTCCAAGCATGAACGTGTACTCTTTCATAATGTCTCTGGCATAAAGTACCATGGCATGATATCATTCAGAGATATTTAACTAACTTGATTAAAAGTGAAAAGACAAGTTCTTGGTTACAGACATAGTAAAAGAACAGGTAATGGGCTTCCGAAATTAACCTGACATTTACTTTTCAGGATGGTATTGGGAAAATTTCCATATTTTCTCATCAGGAATAGTGTAAATAGTGGGATAGATATAGAGTGTAGATCAAAGGGCTTTAATAGCAAGACCAAATTCTGCCTAAGTCAGTTATAAGAGGATGTGAATTAATGGATCAAACTTTACACACCGGAACAACAACTGTCGGAATTATAGTAAAAGATGCCGTGGTAATGGCAACTGAAAGGAGGGTTACCATGGATCACTTCATTATGCACAAAGATGGTAAGAAGCTGCACCAGATTGATACACATGCAGCTATGACCATTGCAGGCATGGTGGGGGATGCACAGGTTCTGGTCAGATATATGTCAGCGGAGCTTGAACTCTACAGGCTACAGAGAAGAGTCAACATGCCAATAGAGGCAGCGGCCACACTCCTCTCAAATATGCTAAACCAGACCAAGTTCTACCCATACATGGTACAATTGCTTGTGGGAGGATACGACAAGAGCCCACACATTTTCTCAGTTGATGCAGCAGGAGGATCAGTGGAGGATGTCTACGCAAGCACTGGATCAGGTTCTCCCTTTGTATATGGTGTCCTTGAGCACGGCTATAGAAAGGACATGAGCGTTGACGAAGGAGTTGAACTTGTAATAAGGGCTATCTCCGCAGCAAAACAGAGAGACTCCGCTTCCGGAGGTATGATTGATGTTGCAGTCATCGACAAGAAAGATGGCTTCAAGCAGATACCTGAGGAAGAAGTTTCTGAGAGAATAAAAAAATATAAATTAGTCGTTTAAATTTAATCCCAATCATTATTTAATTTAATCGGGGCGTTCCCAACAATGTCTTTTAGAGATTACCTTTCAGAAGCAAGAGCTATTTTCGACAGGCTTTATCCAGAGCACGAGATAACAGAAGTTGACTATGAAGGTCCAACTATCGTTGTCTATACCAAGAACCTTGAACTTTTTTCAAAGAGGGAAGATCTGGCAAAGCAGATAGCACAGGAAATGTGAAGAAGGATTGCGATTAGGCCAGATCCATCTATTATGTTACCAGAAGAAGAGGCCAAGAAAATTATTGAAGAGATTATCCCTGAAACCGCTGGTTTTAAGGATTTATACTTCGAATCTGACACCGGAGAAGTAGTTATTGAAGCTGAAGAGCCCTCGATTATAACCTCCCGCGATTCAGAATACATAGTTTCAATCAAGGAACAGACAAAATGGTCTCCCAGAGTTGTGCGTGCTCCACCCATGCATTCAAGAACTGTCAAAGAGATGAGGGAGTTTCTTAGGGAGGTCAAACAGGAAAGAAAAGAATTTCTCCACAATCTTGGTGAAAAACTCAACGTCCCCACCATGCCCGGTGAAACATGGGTGAGAGTAACAGCCCTGGGGGGACACAGAGAAGTCGGCAGAAGCGCTACACTCATTACCACCAACAATTCCCGTGTCCTGGTGGACTGTGGAATGATGAACATAAGCGAGGATGAGAACCAGCCCTGGGCAGGCGCCCCTTACCTTTATGTGCCTGAAATCCAACCCTTCAGTTCACTTGACGCGGTTATTCTTACGCATGCACATCTAGACCATTCAGGGCTCCTTCCCATACTATACAAGTATGGCTATGAGGGTCCGGTGTACATGACTCCGCCCACAAGGGACTTAGCTGCATTGCTCCAGAATGATTACATTAAGGTTGCACACATGGAGGGCCACAGAGGTCCTTACGAATCAAAGCATGTCCGTGAAGCACTGAAGCGTTCTATTGTGTTAAGATACAATGAAACTACAGACATAACCAAGGATATGAGACTGACTTTCTACAATGCGGGTCATATTCTTGGGTCAGCATCAGTCCATTTGCACATTGGTGAAGGACTTTACAACGTTGTTCTCAGCGGCGATGTCAAATTTGAAAAGACCTGGCTCTTCAACCAGGCAAATAACAAATTCCCCAGAGCAGAGGCATTCATGACGGAATCCACTTATGCTGGAAGGGAAGATTACCATCACCCGAGAGGAGAAGCCTCCAACAATTTTGTCGATATTATTAACAGAACCTTCGATCGGGGTGGTTCTGTCCTTGTCCCAGTATTCGCAGTAGGAAGAAGCCAGGAGGTCATGCTGGTTCTTGAGGAAGCCGTACGAACAGGCAAGATAAAAGAAATACCGGTCTACCTGGACGGAATGATAAGCGAAGCGACTGCCATTCATGCTGCTTATCCAGAATATCTCAACAAGACACTAAGAGAGAGTATAATGATCAAAAGGGAGAACCCATTCCTGAGCAAGATCTTCAAGAAAGTGGAATCAAGGCAGCAGCGGCAGGAAATTTGTGATTCCAATGAGAGTAAGGTCGTCCTGGCAACTTCTGGTATGATGAATGGAGGGCCTGTTATGGAGTACTTCAAAACGTGGGCTCCATCTCCTGAAAACTCACTTGTTTTCGTGGGTTACCAGGCCGATGGAACACTGGGCAGAAGAATTCAGAGAGGAGCTTCTGACGTGATTCTCTCAGATGGAGGAAAGTCTTCCAAGTATGATATAAAGATGGCAGTAGAAACTTCAGAAGGATTCTCTGGTCATTCTGACAAGAGGCAGCTTCTTGCATATATTGCAACCATGCAGCCTAAGCCCCACAAAATACTGGTAAACCATGGAGATGGTGAAAAGGCTGCAGAATTTGCCAGACTTATTCGATCCAAGTTTGGAATAGAGGCAGTAGCCCTTAGGAACCTTGAAACCCTCAGGCTGTACTGATAGCCTTTACTATGGGATCATGGATCCCATTCTTTCATTAATTGGTCCAGGAAGGTTCTCATGAATGATTCCCTTTCAAGAGCTATTTTTCTGGCATATGCAGTATTCATCATATCTGGAAGTCTGAATAGTTTTTCATAAAAATGGTTTACTGCTGTTGATTTCCCGTGTCGATATTCTTCCCTGGACATCTGTATTCTAACCGGAATGTCGGGATCGTGTATCAATTGCCCTTTGTGCCCGGAATAAGCCATGGTTCTGGCAATACCGATAGCACCTAGCGCATCAAGGCGATCTGCGTCCTGGACAATTTTTCCTTCGAGAGTTTTCATAGGCAGGTTGTTTCCTCCACGAAAGGACATGGTAGAAATTATTTCAAGGGTCCGATCAATGACCTCATCCCCGAGGCGCATTTCTGCCATAAATTTAGTGAGCAATTCATTGCCTTCATCTTCCGAGATACCCCTCTTATCGTCTGGAATATCATGCAATAGTGCTACAAACTCACAGAAATCAGGATCGGCGCCTTCCATGGCGGCTATTTTCCTGGCCATGCCTGCCACCCTTTTTGCATGCCACCAGTCATGTCCTCCCGCATCTGAGGATAACTCTCTGAAAGCAAATTCCCTGGCCCTTTCAAGATCTTTTTTATTGACCAAATACGGGCCCTCTGATGAAATAAAAATTAAAGGGGAAATTCACCGTCAGGCGAAACTTTTTTCCAGTCGTCCAGGAATCTCTTCAATCCTTCTTCGGTCTTGGGATGCAGGGGAAGTTTCTTCAGAACGTCGAATGGAAGAGTGACCACATCAGCGCCTATAACAGCTGCCCTCAGAACATGGACAGGATGCCTGATGGAAGCCACAAGGATCTTGGTCTGTATGTCATAATTAACAAACATAGTCTTGATCTGGTCTATTATCTGCATTCCATCCTCACCGATATCATCCAGCCTGCCCACGAATGGCGACACATACTCTGCACCGCTCTTGGCTGCAAGCAATGCCTGAAGTGGGTTGAAAATTAGTGTGCAGTTCACAGGAATTCTCTTTTCTTTGAGGCTTTTGATAGCTTTCAACCCATCAAGGGTCATTGGAATTTTCACTACCGCGTTTGCACCAAGTGAACTCACCTTCAGGGCCTGTTTCATCATATTTTCATAGTCAGTTGCTACAACTTCTACGCTCACTGGACCTGGAGTAATGGCCAGTATCTCTTTTATAACCTCTGAAAATGACTTGCCCTTTCCGGCTTCTTTGGCCGCTAGTGTCGGGTTTGTTGTGACACCATCCACAAGCCCAAGTTCAACGCCTTCTTTTATTTCTTCTACGTTTGATGTATCAAGGAAAATTTTCATATCTAGGTTCCTCCCTAAAGCAACTTTCTGTAAATTTTACTATGTCATCCACACCTAGATGGAAGTAATCGAAAAGCTCCCATCCCTTTCCGGATTTGCCGAAGGTGTCCCTCATGCCAAGCCTCCAGACTGGGACCGGACACTCTTCTGCAGTCACTTCTGCA
The DNA here is from genome assembly GCA_046705445.1 of Thermoplasmataceae archaeon. Lineage (GTDB taxonomy): Archaea > Thermoplasmatota > Thermoplasmata > Thermoplasmatales > Thermoplasmataceae > JAJZOM01. The sequence goes on along the minus strand of JBJKQJ010000069.1, from coordinate 7,462 downwards.
ACTCTACTGCCCAGCCCGTTCAGAATGGAATGCTCTTCCACTGTTACAATCTTTCCGGTTTCCCTGGCGGCTTTTAGTATAGCACTCCTGTCAATTGGCTTTATTGAGCTCATGTTGATGACTCTGGCGTCAATTCCTTTGCTCTTAAGTTGTTCTGCAGCTTCTAGGGCAAAAGACACCATTACGCCCATTCCTATTATTGTAATATCGTCCCCGTCCTTGAAAGTCCGGGATACCCCGGGTCTAAACTGGTAACCCTTCTCATTCAGGACAGGAAATTTTTCTCTCGTGAGCCTTACGTAATTAGGCCCCTTTCCCTTTTCAGTGATAAAATCGATAACACTTCTTGTTTCTATTGAATCAACGGGAACAGTAACCTTCATGTTGGGAAGCCCGGTCATGATGCCCACATCCTCCACTATCTGGTGAGTTGCCCCATCTTCTCCCACGGTGATTCCTGCATGGGTGACAACAAAGTTAACATCCAGGTTATTGTAGCAGATGGATTGTCTTAGCTGTTCGTAGGTTCTCATAAGGAAAACCGCGAATGTGGATGCAAATACCTTCTTTCCACTTAAGGCAAGACCGGCAGCAGTTGAGACCATCGACTGTTCTGAAATTCCCATATTGAAGAATCTATCAGGAAACGCCTTTCCGAATATTGCTGTTTTTGTTGAACTTGAGAGGTCGGAATCCATAACTACAAGATCCGGGTGTTTTGCACCAAGAACCTTTAACTCCTCCCCATATGCATCCCTCAGGCTTTCTGGCTGTCCAACAAGCATATTCATTCCTCCCCTCCAAGTTCCCTGAGAGCCTGCTTGTATTCCTCCTCGGATGCTGGTGGGGAACCATGGTATTTTGGATTGTTCTCCATGTAGCTAACTCCCTTTCCTTTTACCGTGTTTGCAACTATGAAAGTGGGGTTATCAGTGCTTTCCTTTGCCTTTTCTATGGCATTTACAATTTCCTCAAAGTTGTGGCCGTCTATCTCTATAACGTCCCATCCAAAACTTGCCACCATGTATCTCACGTTCTTGAGAGGCATTATATCTTTTGTGAAACCATCAAGCTGGACAGGATTTTTGTCCAGAATAACTGTAAGGTTGTTCAGTTTATGTTTTGCAGCAGCCATGAGAGATTCCCATATGCTGCCTTCCTCGATCTCTCCGTCCCCGATAATAACGTAAACATGGTATGGCTTGGAATCCAGTTTAGCAGCAAGCGCCATGCCTACTCCGATGCCAAGTCCCTGTCCGAGAGAGCCTGTGGAAGCTTCCACACCAGGCACTCCCCTGTGAACATGGCCTTCCAGCTTGGAATTGAGTTTTCTGAATCCAGTCAAAAGAGACTCCGGAAAGAAACCTCTGAGAGAGAGCGTTGCATAGAGCCCTGGTGAAGCATGTCCCTTGCTGAGTACCAGCCTGTCCCGGTTCGGGTTCAGAGGGTCCAGGGGATCGATATTCATTTCTTTAAAATATAGAACAGCTAGAACATCGGCGATGCTTAAAGAACCGCCGGGGTGTCCGCTCTTAGCGGAATAGACCATTTCTATGATCTTTCTTCGTATGCTTGTTGCTATATTCTTCAAATCAGCCTCCGTATACTGTTCCATTAATCTTTCACCAGAATTTTGACCATTCAAGGGATTTGCACCATATTGAGAGGGACTTTTTGGCAAAGCAGTATTTTAAATCCTATTAAAAATGTTTTTTAAATAAAGTTGTAACAAGTTAATCATACAGATTAAATGAAATCAATGTCCTTATTTTCGCTCTCACTAAGTGTCATGCCCTGTATCTCAGAATAAGAGAGTCCTGTAGCCACCACAAGAACTTCAACTGTTCCCGTGTATTTTGGGTCTACTGTGGCTCCCCATATTAACTGTGTATTTCTTCCAACCATCTTCCGAACTATTTCAGCCGCACTGCTTGATTCCTCCAGTTGAAGATCTGTGCCACCTGTTATGTTGATAATTACTCCGGAAGCATTTGACATATCAAATTGAAGAAAAGGGGAATTCAAGGCCTTCTGAACTGCTTCGTCAACTCTTGAACCTGCCTCTGCGCTGGAGAGCCCGATTCCTATCATTGCAAGGCCAGAATCCTTCATTATGGTTCTGAGATCATTGAAATCCAGATTGATTAATCCAGGTTTGGTGACCAGATCAGAAATGCCCGTAATGGCTTTCACAATGATTTCGTCTGCAAAACGGAAAGCTTTCTCAAGGGGGAGGTCGGGGACCAGTTCCAGAAGTTTGTCGTTAGGTATGTTGATGACAGTGTCTGAATATGCAGTTAGTCTCTGCAGACCCTGGGAAGCGTTTTGCATCCTAATCTTACCTTCTGACTTAAATGGCATTGTTACTACTGATATGGTAAGGGCACCGCTGTCTTTTGACCTGGATGCTATGTACGGGGCTGAACCTGTACCTGTTCCTCCACCCATACCTGCAGTTACAAAGGAAATATCTGTGCCGGAAACGTATTTCATTATTTCCTGGTCAGATTCCTTTGCTGCCTGTTCTCCTATCCTTGGGTCAGCACCAGAACCAAGACCCCTTGTGAGGGTCTTACCCATTAGAATCTTATGATCAGCCTTAGTTTTCAAAAGGTGCGGTGCATCCGTGTTGCACGCAATCATTGTCGCACCGTTGATCCCTTCCTTCATGAGGCGATTAATTGTGTTTGAACCTGCTCCACCTGCCCCAAAGATCATAATTTTGACTCTTAGCTGTTCCAGGTATTGCTGAAGTTCCTCATCAGAAGTGCTGAAATCATCATCGCTGTCTTGAAAACCGGGGAAACCTGGGCTGCTCATTTCTGAGTTAAGATAATGTATTTTATCTATTAATGTTTGTTTGCCAGCCTCAGAAATAAAACTCTCAGCGGGAAAGTGCGTGGATCAAGTGTAATTATCTGGTTCCCCAGGACTTGGTTTTCCAGAATGTCATTAAGCCATATATGCTTGTAACGAACAGGACGCCGATTGCAACCGCTCCGTATGTTATTGTTTTCAGCCTCTCCCCACTCATCCTCTGAGCTACTGTTCCGAGAAATATGCCAGTTCCACCTACATTGGCGATTGTCACGAGAATCCTTGCAAGAACGTGGTGGCCATAGTATGTTAAATCGCCAAATATTGCGTATGTAAAGATATCCTGCAAGTGAAATACTCCAGGATGGAACATCAGGAATGTGTAAAGCCTGAAAAGGCCTATCCCTATTGCGATAAATGGCAGCATGAAAGTATAGACCATTTCAAATGTATAGAATTTGCCAGCTTTGAAGATTGTGCCGTGCCTGAGTTCCCTGCCAAATCTAATCCAGTTCGATCTAGACCAGCGAAGGTTCTGCTTGAAGAATTTCTTAAGGTTTTCCTGAGGATAACACTGGACTTTTGTGCTGTAGTCCTTTACGGCCTTATATCCCTTGCCTATTATGTATCCGGTCATAAGCCAGTCTTCGCCTAGTTGTGAAGGCTTTCCCATGAATCTGAAATCGGAGAACTCTGGAGATTGGATGAAGGGTTTTATGACGTCAGTTCTGTACATGACGCAGGCTCCGTCAAGATTCATTACATTGCCGTGGGCCGACATAGCCCGAAAAACAACCTCTCTTGAACGTTCTACGAATTCTGCGGCATAGGAAATCATTGAACCAGTTTTCTTTATGGAAAGATTAGCACCGACCCCACCAACATTGCCTACGAAATGAGACATCATGCTGGCAACTGCATTTTCGGGCAGAACGGTATCACTGTCCATAAGCAATACATATTTTGTCTGGACAAAATCCATGCCTGTGACTATTGCCTTTTTCTGCCCTTCCCTTATTTTCTTGTGAACAAAGAGGCCCCCTCTTTCTTCCACAATGGTCTTATAAGGTTCCAAGCTAGAATCGCCAATTACAACGAATCTGCATCCCTGCCTGGCAATTGAATCAACAGATTCCGTGAAAATCTCTTCCTTTTCGTTGTACACAGGCATAACTACAGTTGTCTGGTCGATATCTACTATAGAACTATCAGTAACCGATGTATAGCGAAGTGAACTGTATGAATTCACCAAATAGTAAATTAACGTGGCCAAGGTCAGAATACCAATAGCCAGGTAGAGTTCCCGGATTACCAATTCGCGCTTTTATCAGCATGAAATATTAAACTTTATTGGTTCATTGTAGCGCTCGTTGCGAAATAAATTGGCAAAGCAAATAAACTCAAAGAAGATGGGGTCCCAAGATGAAAATTCTTCTCACAGGATATAAAGGCTTCATTGGATCAATTATATACTCACACCTTAAGGATAAGGGATTTGACCTGACCTCAATAGATGCAGGTGATGAGATCCCCGATGCAAAATTTGATTACATAATTCATATGGGTGCCAGGACGCTCATAAGGCTTTCCAAGGAAAAACCGTATGAGTACTTTCAGGACAACCTGGGCCTTTCAATGAAAATTCTTGAACTGGCTAGAAGAAACGGTTCAACTCTTGTCTTCCCAACATCAGGCTCGGTAGCAGAAGCTACAAACCCATATTCCCTTGCGAAGAAACAGATCGTGGAGTGGATAGAGTTATACCATAATCTTTACGGTGTCAAGAGACACATTCTGAAATTCTACAATATTTATGGGCCATCAAGCAGAAAAGGGGCAGTTTTTCTATTCTGCAACGCATCATTGAAAGGGGAGCCGGTGACTATTTATGGGGATGGTTCCCACATCAGGGACTTCATACATGTAAATGATGTTGTAAGAGGTATAGAAGATATAATAAACGGAAAGGTTCCAGAAGGAACACATGAAGTTGGAACTGGAACAGGGACGTCTGTCAATGCACTGCTGAAACTAGTGGAAAATGAAACGGGAAAGGCCCTTGTTGTAAAGCATGAGGATTATGTTCTGCCTGAGGGTGAAAGGCTTGTTGCTTCAAAACCTCTGATGAGCAATACAATACCCATTGAGCAGGGGATTCGCGAAGTGCTTCAGGCATTGAAAAAAGAAGAGAAATAGAAATTATTTTAACTTCTCCCTCAACACTTTCTTATCTATTTTTCCCGTGCTTGTTTTTTCAAATGACTCCGCAGGAATATATTCATCCGGGATCCAGAATTTTGAAATCCTTCCAGCTTCCACGAATGTTTCCAGATGTTTCGACAGGGTCGCGTGGTCAATTTCCTTCAATCCGGATATAAATGCCACTGGCCTCTCTCCCCATTTTTCGTGGGATTTCCCGACAACAGCTACTTCTCCAATTCCCGGAAATGTGCTTATAAGATCTTCCAGTATGACGGTCGGGATGAACTCCCCACCAGACTTCACTGCGTCTTTCTCCCTGTCCACAATTGTTATGTAGCCGTGCTCACCTACTACCGCTAGGTCCCCGGTGTGCATCCAGCTGTCCACCCAGAGTTTATTTGTATTGGTTTCATCCTTCACATAGGCGTTGGTAACCCACGGTGCATTGACAACTATTTCACCTATTGTCTTTGAATCCCAAGGAACATCCTTGCCTTCAGAATCCACCACATGAAGATCCACTAAAGGTACCGGTATTCCGGTCCTGATTTCATAATCCATCTTGTCCTCTTCGGGGAGCTCATGCACATACTTGTTGTAAGTGGCAAGGGTTAGTATGGGTGCTGTCTCAGACATTCCATATCCTGCATTCACTTTTATGCCCAATTGCCTCGCCTTCTCAGCAAGCCCTCTAGGCAATGCCCCTCCTCCAACAGTAACTCGGAGGTTAAGTGCAGGAAGCAGGTTGCGGTTCTCACTGTTCATCAGCATATAAAGGATGGATGGAACCATGAAACTGACTGTTACCTTTTCCTTGGCCATTATTTTTGGTATTTCGTTGAAATCATATCTACCTGGAAGCACATATTTCATACCCTTCAAAATGGCAAGATAAGGCATACCCCATGAATGCACATGGAACATTGGGACCAGCGGCAATGCAACATCTGTGCTTTTCAGGTTTATTGGATCGTCTCCAAGACCCGATGCCATAGTTAGAGTGTGAAGAAGCACCTGTCTGTGAGTGAAACTTACCCCTTTTGGGAGCCCTGTTGTTCCCGAGGTGTAGAAAATTGTGGCCAGATCATCCTCTTTAAGCTGAGGAAGCTGAATTCCCTCAGTGTTCTCCCCAATTTTATGGTAAAAGTGTGATCCATCAAGAACCGTTTCATTTGCCGGACTGTCAGATGAAACTATCCATCCCTTTACAAAGTCAAAAAGGGGGAGGCTCTTCTCAATAATTGGCACAAATTCGTCCCTTATGATGACAAATCTGTCATCTGCATGCTGCATTGTATAGTATATGAGATCCGGCGGGTATCTAATGTTGACAGTGTGCAGGACTCCTCCGGCCAGTGGAATAGCATAATATGCCTCAAGGTATCGAAGGGTGTCCCAGTCCAGAACCGCTACTTTATCTCCTTTCTTGACTCCCAATTTAACAAGTCCCCTGGCTATTTCATAGACTCGTTCCATGAACTGTTTATAGGTTACGTGCTCTGTGCCCTGGTATGAAATTATTTGCTCCGGGTTGTTTCTTACTGATGCACTAAAAATTTTATCAATTGTAAGTTGAAACTGGTCCCCACTCATATTAATCTTATGAGTATTTCCAAAAATGATTATATTGTTTTCTATGAAAATATAATGACTGTTATTAACTACCAGCGACTATAAAGTATTCTGAAGAGATTGAATCTAGATTTACGGTCTTGGTGTTCAACATACTGATCTCGTTTCCAGAGATAGCTGCTCTGAATGGGAGACCTGTGAAATCCCAGTTTTTCAGGCCTATCACACTGGAATATCCGGGATTTGTGGAATTGAACTTGTTGAAGAGCCCGAAATTCCAAGCGTTAAGTAGTGACCCATTGATGGAATAATTCAATTTTTCAAGGGTGATTCCAGTCACGGAATACTGGGAATTGCTGATGGAAGCTGAACTGCCGTTAATGTAACTGTAATATTGGCTCGTGTTTACAAGTATATTGACAACCTGCTCCTGAGATGAAGAGTAGCTTTCAGATTGTCCTGCCACTCCGAAGATGGACAGGCTTAGGCTGTATTGCCCACTGTTATTTACAGCCCCTATTGGCATTGGACCGAGTGCATTGGACGGCTCCACTGTCCCATAATTCTGAAAAAGCGCACCATCCTCAATCACGTAGTTTATAGCAGTAACGTACTCCGTGTTGCCGTTTGAGTCCATTATACCCGACACAGTATAAGACTCATTGAAATACTTGAGCGACGGTGTCCCGGTTGAGTTAGTGACGCTAAGTGTAATGTTGAATGAAAGGGATGCATTAAATGAACTGGATTGAGGGAGAATTGAAAACTGTGTGTCCTGCGGGGAGGAAAAGATTGATACTCCTGATATACCCATATCAACGCTCTGGCTGATCGTCTGCCCGGCAGCTGGAATACCATTATGCAACTGGGA
>JBJKQJ010000068.1:0-10446 GCA_046705445.1 Thermoplasmataceae archaeon | reverse complement strand
AGCCTGCAGATTGCCCTGATTGTTCTGGTTAGCCTGGGAATTTCAACATTTTTCCTGTACCTTTTCACCTCACTTCATCTGCAGATTAAGAAGAAGCTCCTCCTCCTTTCTTTCCTGTTTTCTGCTTCCCTGGCAATAATATATGCTGAAGGCAGCCTGCTATTTTTTATGGTGGCCCTTGTGGTTGGCTCTATATCACTTGCAGGGAGAGATCTCACTGTGAACCAGTCGCTGGAACAGTACACCATCAGCCTTTCGACGGAAGATCAGCATTCAAAAAATATGATGTTTTCACTCTACAATTTTGCCTCCTACTCAAGCGGCGGAATAGCATCACTTTTCCTTTTTCTCTACAGGGCCGCCGATTACAGGATAATTTTCCTGGTGGATCTGGTGCTCTCACTGTTTCAGCTTGCCATCTACTTTTATCTCAAGTTTCCTGACCTGAAGCCTGCTGCACAGAAAAAAGCAGTCAGGGATGAAACTGTAAGAAAGGATATCAAGACCCTTGCCGTCTTGTTTTCAGTAGATTCTCTCGGGGGAGGGTTAGTAAATACCGCAATTATCAGCCTCTGGTTCAAAGATGTATATGGGGTCACCCTTTCACAGGCTGGACTGATCTTCCTCGTTGTAAACGTGGTGACTGCACTTTCTGTTATCCTGTCGGGCCATATTTCCAAGGGCCTTGGTCTTGTAAGAACCATGGTCTATACACATCTCATAAGCAATGTCATGCTCTTCATGGTCCCGGTGTTCCACAGCCTGATACTCAGTGAGATTTTCCTTTTCCTGAGGCAGAGCACCAGCCAGATGGATGTCCCAGCACGGGACAGCCTTGTGAATACCATGATTCCTGCAGATGCCAGGGTAACAGGCAACTCAGTTTTCCTCGGCGTCAGGAACGGTTTCCAGATACCTGGGCCTGGCATAGCCGGAATCCTGTTTGAGGTATTCCCGGAAGGCGTTTTCTTTTCTGCTTCCGTCATCAAAATTGCATATGATATTGCATTCTTTTTCAGGTACAGGGATTACAGGGTCTGACTGCGAACATTTAACATAATATTTCTTCTCTCCGAAACGTAGAAAAATCTATACCTCATAAGAGGGGGCAGATCAATGAAGAACTCAAAAATACTGGTAACCGGGGGAGCAGGATTCATAGGCTCAAATATGGTTGAGACACTTATTGGGGAAAACCAGGTGGTCGCATTTGACAATCTTTCCAATGTTGACGAACGCTACATTAAACCATTCAGGGATAACGGAAATTTTTCATTCATACAGGGAGATATCAATGATCTGCCGGATATGAAGGAACTTGATGATGTGGATGTTGTAATCCATCTCGCCGCCAATTCTGATGTGAGGAACGGTGCAGATAACCCTTCTGTGGATTTCAGGAACAACGTTGAGGGCACCTTCAGGCTGCTGGAATACATGAGGCTCAAGGATGTCAAGCACCTGCTTTTTGCTTCAAGTTCAACCGTTTACGGTGAAGCATCGGTCATGCCTACTCCGGAGGATTATGGGCCGTACGTGCCTATTTCCAGTTACGGGGCTTCAAAAATGGCCTGTGAGGGATTCATTACAGCCTATTCACACTACTACGGCATAAAGGGAAGCATTTTCAGATTCGCGAACATTGTTGGAAAGAATTCCACACATGGTGTGATTTTTGATTTTATCCGAAAACTCCAGAAAAATCCAAAAGAACTGGAGATTCTAGGAGATGGCACCCAGAGGAAATCCTACCTCTATGTTGAGGATTGCGTAAAATCCATGCTGTACGTTCATGACAGGTCAAAATCAACGGACATATTCAACCTGGGAAATCCCGAGACTACATCGGTGAGCAGGATTGCAGACATAGTGGTATCGCAGATGGGGCTTGAGGGTGTAAAGTACAATTACACAGGGGGAATAAATGGAAGAGGCTGGAAGGGGGATGTTAAGATTGCCCAGGTGGATGTCAGGAAGCTTGCCTCGACTGGATGGAAGAACAGGTTCAACAGCGACGAATCCGTTGTTGAAGCTACAAAGGAAACCATAGGGCAGATGGAGAAGTGAGAAAATGAATGTGTCAGGACCTGAGCCCCAGAAACTAATCAGATGGATTGAGGACCACTGGAGTGGCACTGTACATAATCTTTCCGCCAGTGGCCTGCCTGAGCCTGACCTGAAAGAAATGGGAATTGATGCATCCTTTGACCATATGAAAAAGGGGATTCCTGATCCTTCAGAGTTTTTCAGGAATGAACTCTGCCAGACTTATGGATTTGAACCGGAAAATGTGTTCATCACTACAGGAGGATCTGAATCTATCGGACTGTTGAGCCTGCTTGCAAAATTCAGGAACCTGCCTGCATTCATCGGCCTGCCCGAATATGAACCGATTTTCAACACCCCAAGGAACCTGGGTGTAGAAACATATACTGCACCTTTTGGCCAGCTTGAGGCGCTTATGGAAAAGAAATCGGGAAATAAGGCATTCTTCTTTTCTAACCCCAACAATCCGCTTGGAAGCCTGCACTCTGAAGATTTCCTTAGGTCTATCCGTGAGAACCATTTCAGCCATGGCGGTTTCATGTATGCTGATGAAGCTTTTCTTGAATTTACATTCCAGAAAAAGCCAAGGAGTTTCTTTGAGGACTCTGGAAACGTCATAATAAACGGCAGTATGACTAAATTTTACGGGTTTTCTGGTTTCAGGGTCGGCTGGATAACGGCCCCCAGCGACGTAATCAGGGAAATGAGGGATATACGGAACCTGACTGGTATAAGGAACCCGGAATATCCTCTCTGGATAGCCGGACAGTTCCTCCAGCAGAGGGCCAAGTTTATTGATAGGGCAAGAAGAATACTTGAACCGAACATGGAATACCTGAGAAAATTTATTTCCAGCCACAGTGAACTGGATTGGACAGAACCCCTTCATGGCTCATACGCGCTTGTGCATTACAGAAACAGGATGTCCTCAGAAGAATTCTGCCGTGGAGCCTACGAGAAAGAGAAGATACTCCTGGGACCGGGAGAGTATTTCGGTGCCGAAGGTGCCTTCCGGCTGTGCTTCACTGAGGAACCTGAAAAGTTCAGGGAATCCATGGAGGCTTTGGACTCCTATCTCTCAACTCTGGACTAATCCATATATTTCCTGAACCACTTTATCATTTCTTCCTGGTACTGCTCGAAGTGCTTCCTTTCCGTAAATCCATGACCTTCCCTGGGAAATACCAGCAGCCTCACGGTTTTCTTTAGATCGTTCAGACCCCTGTAGTACTGGTAGTATTGTCCCACTGGCACATAGGGATCATCTGCCCCATGCATGAGGAGAATTGGCGTCTTCACGTTCTGTATATAGTGCATTGGGGAAAATTTCCTGTATAACTGTCCAGTGTATGGATCATCATCGTAATGTATCTGGTCCCAGTCCGAAAGGTTGCTTGTCCCATGGAAGCTGTACCAGTCTGATATTCCGAAGAGCCCCACTGCAGCTTTGAATATATCGGTCTGCGTCACCGCCCAGGATGTCATGAAACCCCCGTATGAGCCCCCTGTTATGAATATGTTATCATTTGCAATTTTTCCACTCTTCTTGAGGAAGTTGATTCCGTCCATGATATCCTGGAAATCCTTTCCGCCCATGTCTCCCCTGTTTGATTCTGCATAAGCCCTGCCTTTTCCAGTGCTACCCCTGTAGTTGGGGTAGAATACAGAGAAACCGTTCACCAGAAGGAGAGTTCCCCTGTCCAGGAAGGAGACGGTGGATGCTGCAGTAGGCCCCCCATGAACGTCAACTACAAGAGGCCTGTCAGGTCCAAGCGATCTCAGTATGCCATATATTTCAAGGCCATCCCCGGATTTCCATCTGACAATTTCAGTGGGATACTCTATGAGATCTGACAGGCCCGAATTAATATCGCTGATCTTCCTGGGTGAAGAACCTTCCTTGATGGCGTATATTTCAGGAGGAGTTTTCCTGTCCGTGAACCCTACGAAATAAGTGCCATTCTTGTAGGCCAGCTGCGAAGAGAATCCTGGCAGGGCAGTGCCCTCTGCGCCCCATATTTCCTTCCATTTCCCATCATATCGTGATATGCCAAAATGTCCTTCCATGAGCCATATTGAGGAAATTCCGCCATTCTCAGTCCAGGTGGAATTCATTATGCTCATTTTTTCCCCATGGCTCAGGTTTGTGGCTTTTTTTGTGCTGAAATCATAGAGAAGCAGATCTCCGGCGGTCAGGCCGCGGTCGCTCCTGAGGGATTCTGTGAATAGCACCTTGCCTCCATCCTTCGAAACGTTTGGAGAAGCCAGGGATCGCCAGCCTGGATCATAAAGCATATCTACGGGCTCTTTTCCCAGTGTAAGACCGTAAAGTTTGGCTCTGAACCAGAACCTTTCATGTGGTTTCTCTGATGCAACCATTACCACTCTTCCGGAATTTTCTCCAAATTCCCAGACCTGAAGGCCACTTGTCAGTTTCTTGAGGCCCCTGCCGGGGAAATATTGATACAGTGAAGTGTAGCGGTCTTCCTCCTCGAAGAATGTGCCATCCATTCCATCCTCCCTTTTTTCTTTTGTTTTGGGATGAAGTGGATCTTCCATTATGAGAAGTATTGACTCTCCGGCCCATTTTATCTGCTGGCATTCTCCATCCAGTTCAATCTTCTCGGAAATGGATTCAGTAAGATCGTTTACAACCAGGCTGTTGCCTTTGGAGGTCTTCTGCACGAAAGCGACCTTTGTGCCATCGGCGTTCAAAGCTGGCGAGAAATTCCTTGCATTCTTTTCTGAGTACTTTGAAATTACCTTTCCGTCCTTGGAGGAACACACCAAGACAGTTGCCTCCGTCGGCTGTTTCTTTTCGTGCGTGGTTCTGGATATGGCGATTGCGAGATTATCGCCGTCTCCGTCAGAATTCAGTGAAGATACTGTCCACAGTTTAAGAAAATCCTCAATAGTGTGCTCTCTGGGCATATATGTAATAAGCTCTCTAAGTATTTTATTTCTTTTAGCAATCCCTGTTTATGAGTTCGCAGCTGAAAGTCAAGGAGATACTCTTTCCAGAGGGCGAAGTAAAAACGGATGCCATGCTGTATAAGGAAAAATCCAGCCTCTTAGTTCCAGAACCCTTTTCCCAGAATATTTTTTACAGCATCTCTGATGAACTGCAGACAAGATTTTTCATAGGAAGCGACTCCCATGCGAACCTGGACAGGTTGCAGTCCTTCTTTACCCGGCTTTATGGCGCCACATTCGAAGATTCTGCTATTAAGCAAGTTGAGGAAGGATTCTCAATAAGTCTCAGGCTGAAAACACCACTATTCACGGAGAAAGAATTCTACTATCCGGGATTTGTCAGGAACATTCTGGACTTTAATTCCATTGACCGGAGTTCAGTCATAAGATATTCAGTGAGCATTATGGCTGGAGAAAAGCGATTATTGAGGCCTAAAGCATATGGCCTCTCTATCACCCTGACTTTCGATTCTGAGCTTCATAAGAGCCGTCTGGCGCCTCTCATTGATCAGGAAACAATGAAATTGTCCAAGGAGACAGGCATTAGGGGCAAAATCAAGAAAAGCCTGAAAGTCAGAGATACAGGATTCAAAAATACATTCAATCTCATAAATTTCGTAAGAGTTCCCTCAGAGAAGGATGTTGTAATCTGATTACATCATTTTTTGCAGAAATTCACAAATTGGTGTCATGACCGGACATTATCCATATAACCCACGTTTTTCCGGATGGTTGGGAACCTGAAAGCGTTTAAACGACTTCTGCAAATGACGAATAAACTAAACACTTATATAATAAGAAAATAAAATTTAATTTCGGATAATAATATATAACCCTTTTATACTTCTACCAAGTATCATTTTCAGCATGACAGAATCCCAGAATATTAACTCTGGAAAATTTACAAAAACCAATGCTATGCAAACGTACATTTCCCTGATGGCGTACACTTTTGATATTCTCAGTTTCGTGGCGTTGACTTTTGTAGCTGTCCCATTTGGAAAGGCTATTTATCCGGGAACAGTGGCTCACTCCCTCCTTATTGTATGGGGAGGGTTTTTAGCCGGCTCGGTCCTTAGACCACTGGGAGCAGCAATAATTGGCCCGCTTTATGACCGTGTGGGGAGAAAACAGGGACTTTATGTAAGCATCATAGGTTCCTCACTCTTCACTGCTGCCATTGCAGGTATTCCGACCTATGCACAGGCTGGAATACTTTCACCGGTGCTGTTCATAATCCTAAGGCTCATTGGCGGTATCTTCATTGGAGCGCTCATTGCTGGCGGACTCGTGTTCACTACAGAGAACCTGCCTGAGAGGCTGAGAGGGTTCATAACTGGAACCGCAGAAGCTGGAGGGAGCTGGGCACACGTAATAGGCGCTGCCTGGCTGATCCTCATCAGTGCAATGTTCGTATCCACTGCAGCTTATGATGCAAATGGGTGGAGAGTAATGTTCCTTGTGGCACTACTGCCTCTTGTGCTTGTCCTCCCTGTGCTTTACAAGGTCCCCGAGTCAGATATATTCGTGAGATCTACAAAGAAGCACAGAAAAGAAGAGAGGATATATTCCAAGATCCTGGGCAGAGGCTCGGCAATGAGAACTCCCTTCCTTATTGCAATGTTTTCATCCATAGGCCTGCTGGGATATGACAATCTCACAGAGAACCAGTTTCCCACTTTCCTGAGAGTTGTGAATTCCGTGCCGCATGCTGATATTGCAACCATAGTTCTTATCGGGGCGGCGTTTGGTGTCGTTGGTTCCATGCTGGGGGGTGCGCTTTCACAGAAGACTGGAAGAAGACCATTTGCCCTTGTGAGTGCAGTGTTTCTGATAATTCTCAGTTTCCTGTTCCTGTACCTTGGGGGCCTAAAGGCCAACGAGTACTACCTCCTTGTTGGAACGCTCATACCGTTCTACTTCTTTGCGTCAATAGCCAAGGCAAACCTGTCGTTATTCCTGAACGAGGCTTTTACCACTGATGTCCGTTCCACTGCAGTAGGGCTTAATTGGAACCTTGGTTATGGTATAGCAGGTGTCTGGCCTCTGGTTGTAACTTACCTTTACAGCATATATGGGCTTTCTTTCTACGCAGTTGCACAGACCATATTCCTTGTGATTATGGGAATACTTTACTTTGTAGCATTCTTCTTCTCCAAGGAGACACTGGGCAACATCTCCAAAGAACAGGCTGCACTTGAATCCCAAAGTTAAAATTTATTTTTAAATATTTTATTTTTTATTTTGCTTTTTTCAATTTACAATAAAAGTTATTTTTGTGCGTATCGCACTTCAAAGGTAAGGCACCCTTCGGTCGTCACCCATGGGCCATGCGGCATTCCCGGAGGCCTGCAGGCGTACATTCCTTTGCTAAATTTCTGGTTCAGCCTTAGATCCGTGATGGAGCCTTCAAGTATATACACCTCTTCCCAGAAGTCATGCTTGAGAACCCCGTTTGGGGAGGTATCGGTTCCAGGCTCAAATTTCAGTAGCCTGGAAACTGTTCCGTTTTCAGGATCTTTCACAATTATCTTTTCCTTTAATGTTGGAACCTTTCCCTCGCATGTGGTCCATTCTATATCTGACGTATGGGAGAATTCCATCTCTTTCTTGGCCATTCTTATTCCTCCAGTTTGATTTCAGTATTCAGGTCATAACCTTTCAGGAACTGGTCAACAGAATCGGTTGCTTCTTCGTAGCCGTAATTCCTGAATGAATAGTTCTTTGCCACAAATGGGGCGCCTGCGTAAAACATCTCATACTGGTGATGCCTGCCCGCAAACTCTGACCCCACAACGTCCCACACGAGCTTGAAGAGCTTTATCCTTTCTTCAGAGGTGCTTCCTGGGGACTTTATGTAGGTTTCCATGTCCTTCCTTGTTTCAGGGTTAACCAGCTCCCTGCTGCTGGAAGGTACCTGAAGCACTCCTGCACCTGCGAGCTCCCTCAGCACATGAAGTATTCTTGGGTACAGTTCTGCCTGTAGGCCCATTGCACCATACAGAAACCTTGGATTTGGAGTTTCAACCCCACTGTCCCGGTGTATGCTTGTTGCTTCAGAGGCTTCAATCATGCCTTCCACTATTGCTGACAGGGAGGCAAGTTCCCCTAGTTTTTCAACTACGCTTGGAATTCTGTCAATCCCATTCATGGATGTGACTTTTCTGGCCAGGCCGACAAGGAACTTGACCTTGGCGCTGAGCCTTATCTGTGCCTGGTTGTTTCCGAGCACATGGGCAAAAGTTTCAAAGAACTGCATCCTGAGGCCCTGGATATCCCTGTATACAAACACATTTTCCCATGGAACAAAAACATCATCGAAAACAACGAATGCGTCTGACTCATCGTACCTAGTGGACATGGGATAATCAAAAACACTAGGCTTGTCCACTGAATATGGTCTTCTGCAGTACAATTTCAGGCCCTTAGTGTCCACAGGTAGAAAGAACGAATTGGCCTGATCCTCGTCGCCTTCCTTCAATGGCGTGATGCAGCTTACAAAAAGATAATCCGAAACCGCTGTTCCGGTTGCCAGCATCTGGCCTCCCCGGACAATGATTCCCCCTTCAACTTCTTTAACAACACCCACCTGGGAATAGTGGTTCTCCTGCTCTCCTGCTGTCTTGCTCCTGTCGCTCTGTGGAGGTATGATTGCGTAGGTGACGTACAGATCCTCGTCCACCATTTTCCTGTAGAATTTCTCAACATTTTCCTTGAAGGGTCTACCTTCCCTTGCAAATTTGCTGCTATTACTTGCAAATCCTGCAAGGAAAGCCCCAACGTGGTCCGGGCTTCTTCCGACGAAACCTCTTGATAGCTGTGCCCACCTGTAGATTGCCCTATGCCTTTCCCGAAGTTCCTCACGGCTCCTGGGGACCATGAAGACCTTGTTTCCCTGAGTTCCCCATTCTGTCTTGAAAATCATGTCGTTGGAAGGGCCGCTGCTGAAATCATACATTTTTGCAATGGACTCAATTATTCCCCTGAATGCGGGATGCTTCCTCACATCTTCTACCAGTTCACCGTCGACATATACTCTTCTGGAATCTCCAAGAGATCTTACATATTCTTTACCGTCTCTCATTTTGTTTTTCTCCTCTAAGATTTTACCGTGTATTCACGGTTCAGTGAAACGCCACTCTTCTCCTCTATGAGTTCGACCCTGTACCAGTCGCCATAAACAAACTTGCCTGTCAGAAGTGGTACCGTGCCAAGGAATATGACAGACTCCTCCAGATTTGCATTGTTGTTCCAACCCCTAAGCTTCTCAAGCAGCTCGTGGACGGGCAGAAGTTCAGATGCCCTGCCTTCCTGGTACAAAACCTTCTCACCGTTTATTCTCACATATGATCTCAGGAGCATCTTATCCCAGTTTTTCAGAACAAATTCAAGCTCGAAAACCTCACTTGAAACCGGTTTGCTGCAGGCCTTCTTGCTTTCTGCAATGTCTTTCATTTCAAGATCTCTTGCAGTGTGGTCACTCCCTACGGCAATATACATCTTCCCGCCTGTTGTAATGAGTACCGGTTCAGCTTCTCCTGAACTCTCTTTTGATGACACTTCAATCTCTGGAAGGTCTGTTACCATTGACGGATCAACCGGATAGAAAGCCGGGATCTTTTCAGGAACAGGCACACCAAGTTCCCGTAATTCTTCTAAGTGCTTTCTGGCTGATGTGGTGTCTTTTCCAGTAAAACCTGCTATAATGAGTGTGTTTGGTTTAAAATTGATGGTGTTGGACTTTCCTTTGACAGTCAGTATCATTGTAACCTGATACGTAAACATAGTAATATAACTAACTTAAAGGGAGTATCACGCAATATTCACAGAAAGTAAAGCGGATCTTAATTTCACAGGTTAAAATTGATGTTGAGCTTTGATTTTATAAAATAACCCGGGAGTTATGAAAAACTCCTGAATGCCCTCTTATAGTAAACCAGCGCTTCCTCATCGTTTACGACACTGGCTTTCTTGACCCTGCCCACAAACATTACGTGGTCAGCTATCTTTTCAGAAGAATAGAGGTCACATTCGATGAAGCCCAGGCTGTCCTCCAGGATAGGTATCCCATCATCGCTGGTTCTGTATTCTACGCCCTCGAACTTGTTTTCTACGCCATCATTTGCAAATTGTTTGGAGTGGTTTTCCTGGTCATGCTTCATGATATTAACCACAAATTTGCCTGTTTTCTGGATCGCACTTGTTGTCCTGCTGTTTTCCATAACAAATATGGCGACCAGAGGGGGATTAAGCGCCACCGAGGTAAAAGAATTCATTGTTCCTCCCCATGGCTTACCCTCCAGCAAGGAAGTCACTACTGTCACACCTGTGGGATATCTTCTCAAAATTTCCTTTAGTTCCTGGCCTGCATTGTCTTCTGTCATGTTTTTACCTGCAATTTGGAACCACCTCTGTGCCGTACTGGGA
>JBJKQJ010000067.1:0-10895 GCA_046705445.1 Thermoplasmataceae archaeon | reverse complement strand
TTCAAAGCCTGTGATGTAAAGTGCACCGGCAAAAGCTTCCACGGATGAAAGCTTTCCAGGTTTCCCGAAATTCACGGGGTTCACCGGGACAAGCAAGGGGAGCTTCCTGGGGTTTCTCAATTTGATTTCCTTGATGCTTTCAATCCTGTTCCAGGAACCATCTAGTGTAAAAAGCCCTACCTTTTCCATGATTATCCTGTCTGATGGAAGCAGGAACTGGCTGGAATATGGTGTTAAACACAGAGCTCTGGCGCCTTTTTCAAGAGGGACTTTCTTTGCCAGCCCAAACCTTTCTAGCTTCTTCATGGTTGATTTTCTGGGATCATCCTGTGCCAGATATGCAAAAAGGAGTCTTGGAGCCATATGTGCATTAAGTGGATTTTAAAATCATATTTAAGAAGGGCGAATGTCCATTCATTCTGGAATGACTATGTCTTTCTTTCTTACAAGCGGGGTGAAAATAATTGAAAGTATTAATGTGGCAAAGATTGCAACTGAGTAAAGGCTGTTTCCAATAAAGCCACCATCGAAAGCCACAGTGGCAATTATTATTCCCACGGAGCCCCTGGAACCCAGCACGCCCATGGTGGTTCTGGGGAGAACGTCACTGATGAACCTCCTTGAAAGATAGTAGTTCAGAGGAGCACCTATTGCAGCCGCGAGCAACAGAAGAACCAATAGGTCAAACATCGTGCCGGCCTGGGGGATGATTATTTCCACACCAGCAATGCTGAAAAAGATTGGTATGAAAAAACTGTCATTCAACCTGTTAAGGGTGCTGGTTAGCATATTATGTAGCTCTGGACCAAGCACGACCTCACTGATTATTATTCCTGCAAAAAAAGCACCCAGGACAAAGGTTATGCCTATCATTTCAAGTATTGTAGAAATTACGAGCCCTGAAACTATTATGGCACCAAAAATCACCTTCTCACCCCGTTCCCTGGCATGGAGCTTTTCAAAGAGTTTCACTACGATGTCAGAATGTTTCCTTATTTCGTAGTCCGCAAGAAAGAGTGCTGATAGCAGAGCGGCAATCCCAACAATATCAAGATAGATTTTCTCAGGGGTAATAACTGCAGAAAGGATACCGAAAGCAGTTATGTCGGTTATTATTACACTTGCCAGGAATGTGTGCCCTGCTTCAAGCTTAAGTAACCTGAAATTTTTCAGGAGAACAGAAACAATGGATATGGAAGGGACTGCGATGGACATGGAAAGTATAAGGGATGCGGGTTCCCCAATTCCCAGAAAATACTGGGCCACCAGTACCATTGCAAGAAGGGGGGCTATAAAACTGGTAAAGGTGAACATGGTCCCTAGCCGGTAGTTCTTGACTAGCGTTTCGGTTGTAACCTCAATGCCGATGAGAAGGATGAGGAAGAAAAGGGCTATTTCTGAAAGTCCCTTGAATACTGCATTCATGGTAACAAGGCCAAGGACTGCAGGGCCCAGTATGAGCCCTGTGAGGAGTTCTCCTATTATGGCTGGGAAATTGAATTTCTCAAAGACCTCTCCCAGGATAAGTGCGAGAAAAAGGAGGAGAAAGATTGACTCAATCAGGGTCATACGATTCTACTAGGGCGACTGTTTTTAAATAGCTTTTTTAAAGACTTAATTTGGAATTTCAATCTTTGGAACAGATTTCAGGAAAAGAAGGAATAATAGCAAAAATCTAAGTACGGTCTCAGAAATAATTGCCCGATGCAATGGGTCATGTCATGCAGCAAATGCAACACCACTTTTGAGGTGGAAGTTGGAATCTCGGTTCTTTTCAAGAGAAACTCAAATTCAGGTACAAAGAGCCCATGCCCCAAATGCGGAAACACATCCTTCAACCGGATCATGGAAGCCAAGGGTAAAGGAGGCAAAGAAAGGAAGTTCTAGAAGCCGGTTCAAATTCTCCTGGAACTCATTTTAATGGGCTGCCGGGAAGTAGTGGACAGAATTTAGAAAAATTAATTAGTTTTCACTCCCTCTCTTAGAATGCATTACATAGTTATTACCGGAGGGGTAATTTCGGGACTTGGTAAAGGCACAATAACCTCCAGTCTTGGTTATCTTTTAAAATCACATGGTTACAGGGTAACTGCTCTGAAAATTGATCCGTATCTTAATTATGATGCAGGGACAATGAATCCATACCAGCATGGTGAAGTTTTTGTGCTGGATGATGGAAGCGAGGTTGATCTTGATCTGGGAAACTATGAAAGGTTCCTTGATGTCAACCTCACGGGAAATAACAATATAACCACCGGCAAAGTCTACAAAGAGGTCATAGAAAAGGAAAGGAAAGGGGAATATCTTGGAAACACAGTTCAGATAATACCTCACATAACAAATGAAATAAAGAGAAGAATCCGGCTGGTAGCCAACAGCGGAGATTTTGACGTTGTGCTCATTGAAGTTGGGGGAACTGTTGGCGACATGGAATCAATGCCTTTCCTTGAGGCCATAAGGCAGCTTAACAGGGAAGAAGGTAGGGGGAGTTTCCTTTTTGGGCATGTAACGCTTGTCCCTGAGCTAGGAGTTGTGGGTGAACAGAAGACTAAGCCCACTCAGCACAGTGTTAGAGACCTCAGGGAAATAGGAATCACTCCTGATATACTGTTCTGCAGATCCACAAGAAGCCTGACTCTTGATACGAAGAAGAGAATTTCACTGTTCACGGATGTTGCACTTGAAGGAATTGTAAGTGTAAATGACGTACCAAATGTGTATCTGGTTCCGGATGCAATGGAAAAGCAGGGTATTGTTCAGTTCGTAACTGAAAAGCTCTCCTTGCCCAAGAGAGAGTACCATGACAGCTGGGCAAAGTACAAAGAGAATATAAGACAACCAACCGAGAAAGTCAAGATTGCACTGGTGGGGAAATACATTGAACTTCAGGATTCTTATATGAGCCACAAGGAGGCATTTTCACACGTCAAGGGAAACACCGGAATTGATGTGGAAATAAAATGGGTGAATTCTGATGACCTCATATCAAGCCAGGATGAACTCTCTGACGTCCATGGAGTAATTGTGCCCGGAGGTTTCGGCTACAGGGGAATAGAAGGAAAGATTAAGGCTGCAAAATATGCAAGAGAAAATGGACTGCCTTACCTTGGCATTTGCCTGGGCTTCCAGGTCGGCATAATGGAATTTGCACGAAACATCATGGGGCTCGAAGGAGCCAACAGCACTGAGTTTGATAGCAATACGCCCAATCCGGTCATAGATCTGCTTCCCGAGCAGCAGGGGGTAGAAGATATGGGTGGGACAATGCGCCTTGGCTCCAAGAAGGTGCTAATCAGGGACAACACCCTTGCAAAGAGGATCTACAATTCAGATACGGTCTTTGAACGGCACAGGCATAGATATGAGGTAAACCCTTCCTTTATCGAGAAATTCAACAGTTCCGGAATGATATTTTCAGGAGTGGACGAAGAGGGGATAAGGATGGAAATAGCCGAGATCAGAGATAATGTTAATTTCATAGCAGTACAGTACCACAGCGAGTTCAAATCAAGGCCGCTTGCACCCTCAAAGGTCCATGAACATCTGGTCAGGAAGGCATTAGAATACAAACAGAACCTTCTGGAGGCGACAGCTTGAATGGAGTGGCAGTAAAGCTCCTTCTTAAGATAAACGAAAAACTGAAGGAAGTTGCTCCCAGCAATGCCAAATTACTCTCCATTGAGAGATTTTTTCTCCTAGACACGGGAGAGAACAAAACTCTATTCCACTTAATAAACGGAGTCCTGGAAATGGTAGATCTAAACGTTCATAGACCTGATATTTTCATATTCACAACAGAAGAGGAGCTTGAAAAAATACTTTCCAAGCAGGTGAACCCACTTGAGTCCTATTCCAAAGGCAGGATAAAGATTAAGTCCTCTTTCATGGATAAACTCCTGTTCTCTGAGTTGTTGACATGACTCCATTTGCAGACCTTAAAGATTATACGGATTATCTCTGGGACCAGGTTAAGCAGGGATACGAGATAGCTAAAAATGTCCGTGCCCTGGGAATGGATGTTGTTGACTCGGTTGAAATTCCACTTGCTTCAGATATGGCTGACAGGATTGAGGAGCTCATAGATATCAGGGGGATCGCTTCTGATATCAGGGCACTTGCAAAGGAAAAGACCAGGGAAGAAATATCCATTGAAATCTCCCGTAAAGTGGCACAGATGTACATCAGCGAAGGAAAAGTAAAGGCTGTGGATAAAGCTGTAAGGGTGGGCCTTGCCATTCTCACTGAAGGCATACTTGTGGCTCCGCTTGAGGGAATCGCAGATGTGTCCATCGGTTCCAATTCCGACGGGACAGACTATGTCTCCGTTGTATATTCCGGCCCAATAAGGGGGGCAGGTGGAACTGCCCAGGCCCTCAGTGTACTTATTGCAGATGTGGTAAGGAGGGATCTGGGAATAGGGGCCTTCAAACCTACAGACGATGAAGTTGAAAGATACATTGAGGAAGTCCAGGCGTACAACAGGATCAAGCATCTCCAGTACATGCCGTCTCCAGATGAGATCAGGCAGGTCATACTAAACTCGCCCGTATGCATTGACGGAGAGGGAAGTGAAGAGGAAGAAGTATCGGGCCACAGGGACATGGAAAGGGTCAGCACCAATCGCATCCGTGGTGGTATGTGCCTTGTTCTCTGTGAAGGGCTTATCCAGAAATCCAAGAAGGTTCGAAAACATACAGATAAACTTGGGCTGAACGAATGGAACTTTTTGGGGACCAAAGAAGCCAAGCAATCTTCAGAGGAAGAGGCAAAACCAAAGAAATCAGATAAATTTCTCAAGGATATTGTTGCCGGGAGGCCAGTTTTCGGCCATCCTAACAGGCCGGGAGGATTCAGGCTCAGATACGGTAGATCAAGAGTCTCTGGCTTAGCCGCTGCTTCCTTAAATCCAGCTTCAATGATAGCACTGGACCGTTTTGTGGCAACCGGATCCCAGGTCAAGATTGAACTTCCAGGAAAAGCAGCTGCCATCACACCGAGTGAAGTTATTGACGGACCATTGTTGCTGCTGAAAAATGGCAATCATGTACGTGTGGAATCATCACAGGAGGCTGAAAACCTGCTGGATGAAATAGAGCAGATTACAGATTTGGGGGAGATACTCATAGCGTACGGGGATTTCCTTGAAAACAACTACAGGCTTGTGCCGGGGTCATTCAACCATGACTGGTGGAAACTATACCTCAGCCCGGAATTAAAGGAAACATTACAGAACAGGATTCCGGACCAGTTTGAGGCTGTCCGGCTGTCAAGGGAACACAACCTTCCACTTTACCCACGATACGATTACTTCTGGCATGATCTTACAAGGGATGAAATACTGGACCTCAGGAAAAGGCTGGGCGGATCCACCTTATCTGGAGGAGAACTTCATCTCACTGACAGTTCTTTATCAAAATTACTGGTTAAGCTGGGAGTACCTTATGCAAGGAATGGAGAAACTCTCAGCCTCCAGGAATATTACCCGCTCATAGTAAGCCTGGGACTCGACATCTCGGAAGACATAGTTGTGACAAGGGAAGTGGATGCTGAGGCAACTGATCCGGTGGAACTAGTATCTGCACTTTCTGGAATCCAAATCAAGCCAAGATCTCCAACAAGGGTGGGTGCTAGGCTGGGACGTCCAGAAAAGGCGGGTGACAGGAAGATGAAACCCAAGGTTCACGTGCTTTTTCCACTTGAAAATTCAGGCGATGCCAGAAGATCAATCAGGAATGCAGTAAAGAATTCAAGAGGCGGGCTGGAGGTTGAGGTAAGCACCAGGCAATGTTCAGTATGTGGGGTAGAATCACCTGCACCAGTGTGCTCGGAATGCGGTTCAAAAACTACAAAAACCGGCAGGACCAGGAAAATAAAGGTGGACATGGGCAAGCTTTTCGACAATGCCGTTGACCGGTTGGGGCTGGAAATACCGGAAAGGCTTGAAATCAAGGGAGTGAAGAAGCTAATGTCCAGAGACAAAGTGAGCGAACCTCTGGAAAAGGGATTTCTCAGGGCCCTGAACGATGTGTCCACAAACAAGGATGGAACCTGCAGGTACGACATGTCCGATATACCCATAACACACTTCAAGGCTGAAGAGATCGGAATTTCAAGGGAGAGGCTGGTCCAGCTTGGTTATGAAGACAAAGACATGAATGAGATTTTCCCGCAGGATGTCATAATACCCCTTGGTGCTGCAGATTACATACTGAAGGTATCGCAGTATGTTGACAGCCTGCTCACCAATTACTATGGGCTGCCACCATTTTACATGTGCAGGTCGCATGAAGATCTCATAGGTCAGCTAGTTATTGGCCTAGCTCCGCATACTTCTGGAGGAATTCTTGGAAGGATAATCGGGTTCTCAGATGTCAGCGGCTGTTATGCCCATCCATTCTTCCATGCTGCCAAGAGGAGGAACTGTGACGGAGATGAAGACAGCATTATGCTTCTTCTGGACGGGCTCATCAACTTTTCAAAGGAATACCTTCCGTCTACCAGAGGCGGGCTTATGGATGCTCCGCTTGTGTTGACCGTGCAGCTCAATCCTGATGAGGTGGACAAGGAAGCAATGAATGTTGACACCCTGTACGATTATCCACTTGAGTTTTACGAGGCGGCCGCCCAGGGAAAGCCTCCTTCAGCTGTTGAGGAACTGATGTTAACAATGGGGACACGATTGAAGCAAACAGGAACCATCCTCGGCTCAGGGTACAGCACTGAGACCCTTCATATAAACAGCGGAGTAAAGATCTGTTCATACAAGACAATAGATTCCATGGAAGAAAAGATAGAAAGGCAGCTTTCACTTGCCAGAAGAATCAGGGCTGTTGATGCGGATGACGTTGCCACAAGAGTGCTGAATTCACACTTTCTTCCCGACATGTATGGTAATTTCAGGGGATTTTTCTCACAGGAATTCAGGTGCACCAAGTGCAATACCAAGTACAGGAGGGTCCCCCTCTCTGGTAAATGCCACAGGTGTGGAAACCAGAACATATCGCTGACAATTCACAAAGGCAGCGTTATAAAATACATGGCTGAAACCATAAAGATTTCTGAGGAATTTGAACTGCCCTGGTACCTCAATACAAGGATAGACAACCTGGTGAGAACCATTAAGGGGACATTTGCAATGGACGAGGAAAAACCAGATAATTCACTGACTAGATTCATGGAGGAGGAGAACTGATGATAGGTGCAATTTTTGTTACGGGACCTGCAGGGACAGGGAAATCAACGTTTTGTGGAGCATTAAAGGACTGGCTAGTATCTAACGATTACAATGCTGCCATTGTAAATCTGGACCCGGGATCTGAATTTACTCCTTACGAACCTGATATTGATATTAGGGAAACACTCTCGCTGAGCCAGATTATGTCCGAATTCAATCTTGGGCCCAACGGAGCACAGATTGTGGCCTCTGACCTCATCTTGGAGAATACTGAACCGGTTGAGACATTGCTCAAGGAGCTGGATGATTATTATGTAATATTTGACACACCGGGCCAAATAGAGCTGTTCAGTTTTAGGCCCGGAAGTCCACTTCTCGTTGACAAACTCTCCCAAGGGAAGGCCATGATTGCATTTGTCACCGATGCAGTTCTTTCAGCTTCACCTTCAGGCTACATCTCGCAGAAGATGCTTTACGGTTCAGTCATGTCAAGATTCTACAAACCTATGCTTTTCATACTGAACAAGACCGATCTTATTACGGAAGAAGACCTGAAGAACATAGAGGGATGGGAGCAGTCCCCGGATCTCCTTTACGATGCTTTTCTTGATGAGAAACAGGATATGGTCAAGGATTACTTTTCAGCCGTTCTGCAGGCTTTTCAGGAGAGCAGGATGCTGAGCAAGGTTTACCCAATTTCTTCAAAGAATTTTGAAGGTTTTGAGGACATCTATTCTGAAATGTCCCTGTTCTTTACGGGTGGCTCTGATGCCGATACCATGTATCGGGATGACTGAACAATAAATATTCTGTGTGAATTAAAAAATAATTCACGTGACCCCTTTAAGAACCCAGTTTAAAAAGGGTTCCCGAGGGGTTCTTAAAACTTTTTGTATCATAAATACAGGTCAGCAAAATGTTTTAAGTAAACACCGTTCACATAATTATGGCGGTCAAGCACCACTGTATTATTTGTGGAATTTTAATCTACGGTGGCATGTACTGCTCCAGCTGTTCAAGAGAGATAGTACGCACGAGGACTCTTGACGATGAGACCCTTGAAGACTGGATAACGAGAATCAGGTTCAAGGTAATCCGGTTCACGTCAAACAATAACAGCAACGCATCGCTAGACAACTACGATCCTTCATGCCTATAGTCATCAGAATTGCATAATGGTGCGAATTCCAGCAACCGGCCGTAGCGTTTTCCTCCAGGAGGACAGATACTTAATTTATTAATATCGTGGGAAAATAAGGAAGGAGCAGGGAATTTGAAATGCCTACAATGTCTGAAACCGCAAAAGAGCAGGATGATTACAAATTGTCAGAAACTGGCGGAATTAAGGTTATCCTGCTTTACATTCCAATTGTGGTTTCGACGGCCATTGGATTCGCAGCTTCTGCCATAATAGGAGAAACTTCTGTAGTGCTGGCTGGCTTAGGAGTTGTGGCATATGTGCTGGGCCTCAGGCATGCTGTGGATGTAGATCATATCGCTGCCATCGACAACATAACAAGGAAATTCATGCAGGAGGGAAAGTATCCGGTTTCTGTAGGAACCTGGTTTTCTCTGGGACACTCAAGCATCGTGGTTGGATTAATCGTTGCCCTGGTCTTCTTCACAAGGACAGTGAGTGGGGTCATTCCAGCCTTACAGAATAACGGGGCGATTATTGGAACAGCAGTTTCGGGTACATTTCTCTGGCTCATAGGACTGATGAATCTTGCCATTGCAATAAGCATATACGGGATCTACAGGGACCTCAGGACCGGAAAGAAGGATAAGATGGAACTGGAAGAACTGCTGAACAAACGCGGCTTTATGAACCGTTACTTCCACCCCCTGTTCAAAATAGTCAGCAGGCCGTGGCATATGTACCCTATTGGTGTCCTGTTTGGCCTTGGTTTCGACACCGCAAGCGAAGTTGCACTCATAGCCATAAGCGTGGGAGCAGGCGTATCAGGACAGATTCCATTGTGGATGATCCTGATATTGCCATTTATGTTCACCTGTGGAATGGTTCTCCTAGACACCACAGATGGCGTGGCTATGAGGAAAGCGTATAGCTGGGCGTTCTTGAAACCGGTCAGGAAGATATACTACAACCTGACACTTACCATTATTTCTGTTATGGTTGCACTGGCAATAGGGACCGTTGAAGTCATACAGGTAATCTCTCTGGAACTGAAACCGCAGGGGGCTTTCTGGGCCTGGATCCTGGACCTTAACTTTTCGGAAATTGGATTCATCATAGTGGTTATGTTCATAGTCACCTGGTTGTCGTCAATGGCATATTACAGGTTCAGGGGAATAGAGAAAGCTGGAGAAAACCCCGGAGAATAGTGTTTCAGGCGAGAGACTTCGGCTTTACAGACAATGGAAGGAAATGAAATGCTGAATGGCACTTTCAACTTCTTCTGGTTATGTGGAGAACTTTCCCCAAAATAGCTTTCCTGGAAATACTTCCAAATGAATTGCTGTCAACACTCCTCATTCTGTTGTCGCCTTCCATGAAATATCTTGTGCCAAGAGGGGAATATTCCAGTTCCTTTACACGCTTTATAAGCAGGGTATTATCCTTAGGGCTTCTGAAAACCAGCACATCGCCTGTTCTAATTTTAAAAAAAATTCGAGTGGTTACTGCATAGTCCCCATCTGAAGCATAGGGTTCCATGCTGTTCCCACTAATCTTAATGACTGTTAAGGGAGTCCACACTTCAGAGAACAGGGTACACTACTTCTTCGTGGGGATCGTAAGGTGCTTTGGCCCTCTTTGTTTTGATTCCCTTTGTCTCCCAGAATATCTCTGAAAACTTGTTTACTTCATTAAGAAGCTTCATTGCAGCTTCCCTGACTCGTTCCTGCTTCGACTTGCCGCCGAACTTCATGATGTTGAACACAATCTCATGCAGGTCAGGGTGAGCTTTAACGTGGTCTGGCTTTATGTAATCTCCCCAAATGATTCTAATTTCATGCTTGCACAGTTCTGCATGCTTTTCCTTGACCTCTACAGCCCTGGCCATGTCGTGCACGTAATCCAGCATTTCACCTGGCTTGTCTGGGCTTGGTTTTTGTATGGAGTTCATAAGGTCAACCATTCTCACTACTGTAAGCGCAGAAAGCTGGGCAAGATGTGGATCATAAATGCCGCAAGGGTAGTCGCAATGCGCATATGCAGTCTCAAAGCCAATCTTATCTTCTATTGTTCCAAAGAGCTTTGCTAATGTATTGTTTTTTTCCACTCTAGTCACCATTTATAGAATGACTTCACTCATAAAAAAATATTGTTAAGAATCTAAGAAAAACTTATTATTCTTTACTAAACATTATAAAAATTTAGCTTTTCTTAAATTTCCAGCTAAATGCATTAAGGCAGATGAAACTCAGCCACAAATGAAAGTAAAAGTATCTCTATAATACGTCGGAGACAAAGGCAAATAATCTTTTTATAGAGTTCTGGCAATCACAAGGCATGGAGAGCAGCGAAGCCATTGAGACAGGCAGAGAAACTGGGCTCTCCATTAAGGAACAGGTGTTGCAATTGGTAAATTCCCCTTTCTCACTTGAAATAGAGAAGAAAGTGGATGAATTCACAAGGTTCAGGAGAGCCTCCAAGGAGGAAATTTTCGGGGAGCTGTGTTTCTGTATCCTAACGGCGAACACCTCGGCAGAAATGGGAGTCAGAACCCAGAAACTCATTGGCATTGGGAATTTTATG